>JALUUA010000017.1 GCA_027021605.1 Candidatus Bipolaricaulota bacterium
GTTTACGAACAACTAGACGAACTAGGCCGACGGCTCGCCCAAGGGCTCCTGGAGGCCGCCCAAGAGGCGGGCGTGCCCTTGCAAGTCAATCGAGTAGGCTCGATGCTCACGCCCTTCTTTACAGAAACACCCGTCGTGGACTACGCCTCCGCGCAGAGGGCGGAAACCCAACGGTATGCCCGCTTCTTCTGGGGGCTGGTCGAGCGGGGCGTCTACGGGCCGCCGTCGCAATTCGAGGCGTGGTTCGTCTCGCTGGCCCATACGCCCCGGGACGTCGAGCGCACCCTCGACGCTGCAAGAGAAGCGCTGAAGGAGCTTCCACGATGAGCACGGACAAGAACGAGGTGTTCAACGATCGCTTTCTCAAAGCCTGCCGTCGGGAGAGGACGGACTGCACGCCCATCTGGTTCATGCGCCAGGCGGGGCGCTACCAGCCCGAATACCGCAGGCTGCGCGAGAAGTACAGCCTCATGGATCTGGCCACGAACCCGGAGCTCTGCGCCGAGGTGACCCTGCTGCCCGTGAGGCAGCTCGGGGTCGACGCGGCCATTCTGTTCTCGGACATCATGCTGCCGCTCGGGCCGATGGGCGTCCGCTTTCAAATTCAAGAGGGCGTCGGACCCGTGATCGACCGCCCCCTTCGCGACCTCAAAGCCATCGAGCGCCTGCGGCCCCTCGTTCCCCAAGAGGATCTGCCCTTCGTGCTGGAGGCCATTTGCATTTTAAGAAAGGAGCTAAGCGTCCCGCTGATCGGGTTCGCGGGGGCGCCGTTCACGTTGGCCAGCTACTTGATCGAGGGCGGCCCCTCCCGAACGTTCCACCGCACCAAGGCGCTCATGTTCTCGCGGCCCGACGTTTGGCGGGCGCTGCTCGAGAAGCTCGTAGAGGCCGTGGCCGCCTTCCTCCAAGCCCAAGTGCGGGCGGGCGCCCAAGCGCTGCAGATCTTCGACAGCTGGGTCGGCTGCCTGAGCCCGCGGGACTACGAGCAGTTCGTGCTGCCCTTTATGCAGAAGCTCTTTTCTCAGCTAAAGGGCCTGGACGTCCCGCTCATCCACTTCGGCGTCGGGACGGGCCATCTCTTGAAGCTCATGAAGCGGGCGGGGGGCGACGTGATCGGGCTCGACTGGCGCGTCCCCTTGGGCGGGGCGTGGGCGGAGCTCGGCTTCGACGTGGCCGTTCAGGGGAACCTGGACCCGGCCGCGCTCCTCGGGCCGTGGGATCTCGTTGAGCAGGGGGCGTCGGAGATCCTGCGGCAGGCGGGGGGCCGCCCCGGCCACATCTTCAACTTGGGCCACGGCGTCCTGCCCGACACTTCCCCCGACAGGCTCAAGCGCTTGGTGGACTTCGTTCACGAGATCACGAGAGGAGCGTGAGTGCGCGATGAGCGAAAAGGGCGTGCTGCTGATGGCCTACGGGAGCCCCGAGACCCTCGACGACGTGGAGGAGTACTTCGCGCACATCCGCGGCGGGCGGAAGCCGAGCCCCGAGGCCGTCGAGGAGCTCAAGGAGCGCTATCGCCGGATCGGCGGGCGCTCGCCCCTTCTGGAAATTACAAAAGCCCAGGCCCGCGCCCTGGAACGGCACCTCAACGCCGATCTCGATGAGGGCGAAGGCTATCGCGTGTACGTGGGCATGAAGCACTGGCACCCCTTTATCCGTGAAGCCGTTGAGCGGATGGCTCAAGACGGGATCGAGCGGGCCGTCGGGATCGCCTTGGCCCCGCACTACTCCCGCCTGAGCGTCGGGGCTTATATCGAGGCCGCCCAAGAGGCCCTTGAGGCGCTCAAGCTCAAGGGACAGCTGGAGATGCGCTTCGTGGAGGGCTGGCACCTCCGGCCCTCTTTGATCGAGGCCTGGTCCGCCCGCGTCCGGGATGGGCTGTTGAAGTTCGACGCCAAGGAGCGCGACGGGGTGGTCGTGGTGTTTACGGCCCACAGCCTCCCGGAGCGCATTCTCGAGTGGGGCGACCCTTACCCGAAGCAACTCCTTGAGACGGCGGAGGCCGTGGCCCGGCGCGTAGGGCTTCCCGCGTCCCGCTGGACGCTGGCTTATCAAAGCGCGAGCCCCACGGGCGAGCCCTGGCTCGGCCCCGACGTCTTGGACGTTCTCGACGAGCTGTCTAAGCAGGGCGTCAAGGGTGTGCTCGTCTGTCCCATCGGCTTTGTGGCGGATCATCTGGAGGTGCTCTACGACATTGACGTGGAGTGCCGGGAGCGGGCCGACGAGCGGGGGCTGCACCTGGAGCGCACGCAGCTGTTGAACGACGATCCCTTGTTCGTGCGGGGGCTCGCCGAGATCGTGAGGGGGCATCTCCCATGACGGCGAAGCGCATCGTGATCGTGGGTGGCGGGATCACGGGGCTCTCCGCCGCGTACTTCCTGCTGAAGCGCTCCCAAGGGCTCAAACCATCGATCGAGGTCACGCTGGTCGAGCCCGAGCGCTTGGGCGGCAAGGTCGTAACGGAGCGCGTTCAGGGGTTTCTCGTCGAGGGCGGGCCCGACGCGTTCCTGACGCAGAAACCCTGGGCCGTGCAACTCTGCCGGGAGCTGGGGCTTGGCGATCAGCTCGTCGCCCCCCGGCCGGGCAAGACGTACGTGCTCGTGGGGGGGCGCTTAAGGCGACTGCCCGAGGGGGCAATGGGGCTCATCCCGACCCGCCTTGGCTCGTTCGCGAGGAGCGAGCTGTTCACGCTCGGGGGCAAGCTGCGCATGGGGCTCGAGCTCGTGATCCCGCCCAAACGAGACGATCAAGACGAGTCGCTCGCCCAATTCATTACGAGACGCCTGGGGCGCGAGGCGTTGGATCGATTAGCGGAGCCCCTCTTGGCGGGCGTCTACGCCGCTGATCCCCAATGCTTGAGCGTAAACGCCACGTTCCCGATGCTCTGCGAGCTGGAGCGGCGATATGGGAGCCTGATCCGGGGGGCACTCCGCATCCGGCGGCAACGCCGACCGCCGTCCTCAACCTCGAGCCGTGAGGGGGGAAAGCCGCCTGTCTTCCTCACGCTGCGGGGCGGGCTGGAAGCCCTCACGGGTGCGCTCACCTCGAGGATCGAGCCCCGCGCGCGGGTGCTCCTGGGGAGACGCGTCGTGCGCTTGGAGCCCTTGGCCCGGGGCTATCGTCTTAAGCTGGGCGACGGCGCGACGCTCGAGGCGGACGCCGTCGTGCTCACGACGCCCGCCTTCGTCACGGCCGAGCTGGTCGAGCCCCTCAGCGCGGAGGCTGCGGAGTTGTTGGTGCAAATCCCGTACGCCTCCACGGCCGTGGTGAGCCTCGGGTTCCGTTGCCGGGACGTGGAGCACCCGCTGGACGGGACGGGCTTCGTGGTGCCCCGCGCCGAGGGCCGCGAGCTTTCGGCCTGCACGTGGAGCTCCTCGAAGTGGCCGGGGCGCGCGCCCGAGGGCTTCGTGCTGCTTCGGGCCTTCTTCGGGCGCTTCGGGCGCTCCGACGTTTTGAGCTTGGAAGATGCTGAGCTGGTCGAGCTAGCCCTCGACGAGCTGCGGGACCTCCTGGGGATAAGGGGAAGGGGCAGGCCCGCTCTGGCGCGGGTGCATCGCTGGCCGCGGGCGATGCCCCAGTATTTGGTGGGGCACCGGGAGCGCTTGGCCCAAATCGAGGAAGCTCTTAGTGAACACCCAGGGCTGGTTTTGGCGGGCGCGGCCTATCGCGGCATTGGGCTGCCCGACTGCATCCGGCAGGGGGAGGAGGTGGCGGAAAGGCTCCTAGCCTTTCTTGAGAGTTTGCGGCAGCGGCCGGCAGACGACGTTGTGGCGGTGCGAAAATTGTGCTAAAAGAACCGAGGGTGAGCGGATGGCCATGGCCAAGCCTGCGACGGGGGCTCCGGTCAAAGAGCCCGAGATCCAAAGGCTCGTTCAGCAAATCGTGAGGCTCCTCTCGCCGAGGCGGGTGATCCTCTTTGGGTCCTACGCGTACGGCGAGCCTCGCGAGGAAAGCGACGTGGACCTCTTGGTCGTCGTCGACCGCCCTCCCTCCCGGCGGGAAGCGCAGGCGTTCTTGGAGGAGCTACGACGATCCTTCCCCGTGCCGTTGCAAATCGTCTTCATGAGCCCGGGGGAGTTTGAGGAGACGAAAGACGTCGTAGGAGGGCTGGCCTACCCCGCCCATCACCGGGGGAAAGTGCTCTATGAGCAGGACTCGTGAGCAGGTCATCTGGGACTTCGTTCAGAATTGGCTCCGTAAGGCCGAAACGGACCTCCGTGCGGCGGAGCATCTGCTCACGATCGACCAGGAGGATTACTTCCCCGCAGCGTTTCATGCTCAGCAGGCCGCTGAAAAGTTTCTCAAGGGGTTCCTCTCCCGCCATCAGATCCCGTTCCCCAAAACCCACGACATCGGACGTCCCTGGAGCTGGCTGCGCAGTCGGACCCCTCCCTGCGAGAAGAGTTGGCCTCGGCCACGATGCTCACCCCCTTTGGTGTGGAGTTTCGCTATCCGGGCGAGGAAATTGTAGATCGGGAGACGGCACAGGAGGCGCTGAACGAAACCCATCGGGTGCGGGCAGCGATCCTCCAGCGCCTACACAGCTATCTGGCTCAGGGACGCCCGTCGAGCTAGGGGGAGCGACGACCCCGCACCCGGCGCAGTAGGGCCGCAAGCTCCTCGCCCCGCGCGAGCAG
>JALUUA010000018.1 GCA_027021605.1 Candidatus Bipolaricaulota bacterium
TCCATTCTATTCCGGCGAAAAACGTCGATCCAGCTCGTTGTGCACGATGGGGATGCAGTGATCCGCGTGCAGCACCCGGGGCCCCAAGCTCAGTTTGGGGTACTCCTGTAGCAGGGTTTCCTCCTCGGGCGTGAAGTTGCGGTGGTCGCTCAGGACGAAGGCGTTCCTAGCGGCAAGATCCGCCTCCCGGATGTCCTCCCCCCCTTCGTCGAGCACGTAGAGCGAAAAACCCCTCGATCTCAGCTCTTGGAGGACTTCTCCCAATCCCCATCGGGCCACGGCGACCCCGGGGGTGCTCTGCGCGCGCCCCTCCTGCAGGGCTTGCAGGGCGTGTTTGATGAGCGCGCCGGTGCTCCGCTCGTCGGGGTTTAGGCGCTTGAGGCGGGCGCCCACAAAGCGGACCACGACCTCGTCGCGCAGCACCAAGAAGACCTCGACGTCCTTCCGAAGGCCGTGGGAGAGGCAGAAGGCCGCCGTGACACACCGGGCGAGGACGTCCAGGCGACCGGCGCTCCCGGGGAGGTCGTTCAGGGTGAAATCGGGCGTGGTGGGCTGGGTGTGCCCCACGATCACGAAGGCGCGCCGGGTTTCCTCGCCCATGCCCATGGGGATCACCCCCGCCAGTAGTCCCGGGTGAGCAGCACGAGCACGGGGAAGATCTCCAGCCGACCGATCCACATGAGGAACATCAGCAGCAGCTTCGACGTCTCGGGCAGCGGGGCGTAGGAGGCCATCGGGCCCACGATCCCGAAGCCCGGCCCCACGTTCCCCAGCGCGGCCGCCACGGCGCTTACGGCGTCCAAGACGGGCACCTCCATCCCGACCCGCTCCAGGTCGAGCAGGAACACGATCGACCCCAGGGCGAAGAGCGTCACGTATAAAATGGCAAACGCCGTGACCCCCCGCAGCGCCTCCTCGTCGATGACCCGCGATCCCAGGCGAATGGGGATCACGGCCTGGGGGTGGAGCACCCGGCGCACCTCGCGGATCAGGACCTTGAAGATGAGCAGGGTCCGCACCAGCTTGATCGACCCCCCCGTGCTCCCGGCGCTCCCCCCGAGGAACATCAGCGCCAGCAGCAGGAGCTTGGCGGGGGAGTCCCAGCGGTCGAAGTCGGCGCTGGCGTAGCCCGTGGTCGTCATGATGCTCGCCACCTGAAACGCGCTGTGGCGCAGCGCGGCCTCGACGCTGCCGTAGATTCCCCGAAGGTCGAGGAAGAGCAGCCCCGTGATGAGCGCGAAGACGGCCAAATAGAAGCGAAACTCCTCGTCGCGCCACAGCGTCCCGACGCCGCGAAGGGGCCTGCGAAGCGCGCGGTAGAGCAGGGCGAAGTTCGTCCCCCCCAGCAGGATGAAGAGCACGACGAGCCATTGGGCCGCGACCGGGAAGGAGGCGAGGCTGTCCGCCCGGGTCCCGAAGCCCCCCGTCGAGAGGGTGGTGAACGTGTGGGCCAGCGCCTCAAAGGGCGCCAGCCCCACCAGCATCAAAAGGAGCAGCTCCGCGGCGCTCAAGCCCACGTAGACCTTCCAGAGCGCCCGGGCCGTCTCCCGGATGCGGGGGGTGAGCCGCTCGACCTCCAGGCCGGGGACCTCGGCCTCCATGAGCGGGCGGCCGCCGACGGCCAGCTTGGGGAGGATCGCGATCGCCAGCACGATGATCCCCATCCCGCCGAGCCACTGGGAGAGAGCCCGCCACAGCAGCAACGAGCGGGGCTGGCCCTCGATGTCGAGCAGCACCGTGGCCCCCGTGGTGGTAAAGCCCGACATCGACTCGAAGAAGGCGTCGACCGGCCCCAGCGCGCCCAGGAGGAGATAGGGCAGGCTCCCCAACGCGGCCAGGAGCAACCAGCTCAGGCTCACCACCAAAAACGCCTCGCGGACCCGCACCTCCTCCGCCTCGCGGGTGAGCCACCGCAGCACGAGCCCGAGCGCGGAGGTGATCGCCAGCGTGAGGATCCAGGGCCACCCCGGCTCCCCGTACACCAGCGCGGCAACGAGGGGGATGAGAAACGCCAAGCCGAGCCACTGCAGCACCAGGGCCAGGAGGTGAAAGGCCGAGCGGAGGTGGACGGCCAGGCTCGGACGTCGGCTCATAGGCGCTTCTCGACCTCGGGGACGGCGTCCTTGCGGGCGAAGACGATCACGCGGTCCCCCGGCCGAAGGGCGTCGGAGCCCCGGGGGATCAGCACCTCCCGGCCGCGGACGACCGCGCCGATCGTGGCCCCTTGGGGGAAGTTCGCGTCCTTGAGGGGCACGCCCACCAAGGGGCTCTCCTCGGAGACGGTGACCTCGATCACCTCCGCGCGGTCCCCTTCTAAAATGGACATCCCCGCGATGCGGCTCTTGGTGAACCGCAGGATCTCCTCGGCGACGACCTTGCGGGCGCTCACGGCCACGTCCACGCCCACCCGCTCGAAGGCGCGGATGTAGTTGGGGTCGGAGACCCCCACGATCACGCGCGGGACCCCCAAGCTCTTGAGCAGCAGCGCGCAGAGGAGGTTCGTCTCATCCCGGCGCAGGACGCTCACGCCCACGTCCGCCTCGCCGATCCGTTCCCGCTCGAGGAAGTCGAGGTCGGTGGCGTCGCTTTGGAAGACCTGGGTGTGGGGGAGCTGCTCGGCGAGCCAGCGGCTCCGCTGGGGGTCGGACTCGATGAGCTTGGGGTGAAGCCCGCGGCGCTCGAGGGTGAGCGCGAGGCGATACCCGATCCGCCCGCCGCCCAGGATGACGACGCTTTGGGCCTGGGCGGCCCCGCTGGCCCGGCGGTTGAGCTGCGCGATCGCCTCGGGGGTCCCGATGCTCACGATGAGGTCCCCCGGCCGGATGCGATCCTCCCCCGTGGGGATGCGGACGGTCCCGTCCCGGATGATGCTGACGATGCGCGAGCCCTCGGGGAGGTCGAGGGCTTTGAGGGGGCGCCCCACCAGGGGGGAGTCGGCGTCCACGGAGAGCTCGGCCATGAGGATGCGCCCCTCGGCGAAGGTGTGGACCTCGCGGGCGGCCGGGACCCCGATCAGCTCCGCGATCGTCTCCGAGGTGAGCAGCTCGCTGCAGACCATGAAGTCGACCCCGAGACGGCCGCTCTCCCAGGTCTCGATGTACTCCGGGTCGTGGACCCGGGCGATGGTGAACTTGGCCCCCTGCTGCTTGCTGGCGGCGCAGGCGACGATGTTGACCTCGTCGACGTCCGTGCAGGCGATCACCAGGTCCGCCCGGCCCGCCTCGGCCTGCTCGAGCATCTTGAGGCTGGCTCCGTTGCCGTGGAGGGCGAGCACGTCGTAGTGGCGCAGGAGCTCCAGCCGCTGCGGCGAGCGCTCGATGACGACCACGTCGTGGTCGTGTTGCAGCTCCTGGGCGATGCTGCGGCCCACCTGTCCGGCCCCGATGATCAGCACCCTCATGAAGATCCCCCCGCGGGAACGCGATATTGTAGATCCCGCAAGCGGGGGCGTCAAAATGGGAACGGCTTAGAAGCGGTACGTCCCTTTGCTGCGGCGGGCCACGCGCAAGAGGAGGACGAACCGTTCGCGAACCGGCTCACTTGCCCGCTTCGCGCTTCCGTAAAGTCTTCGTCTTGTCGCGGACAGGGCGAAGATCAGCCTCGACTTCCTCCCAGGGCCTTCCCCCCTTGGCCCTCCACTCGGCGCGCGCTTCCTCCACCAGCGGGACCCACTCCGCGTCCTCCTGGCGCTCCAGCCACTCCCGCACGGCTTCGGCCACCAGGTGGCTGGCGGGACGGTGGCGGCGGGCCGCCTCCACCTTAAGCGCGGTATAGAGTTCCTCGTCGTGAAAGACGACGGTCATGCGCCGGGCCATGCCGCTTGCTCCTTTCGTGCACGCTCTTGTATGCCAAGGCGCCTCTGCGCACAGTATGGCCTCGGTCGGGCGCAGTGTCAACCGCGCTCCCCATTGACGCTCCCCCAGTAACGCGCTACGATTCCCCGTCAGGAGGGATCGCGTGAGGTCATTTCGCAAGCGGCTTGGGGAAGCAGCCCGCAGGAACGAAAGCTGGCTCTGCGTGGGGCTCGACCCCGACCCCGCAAAGCTGCCCGAGCCGCTTCGCTCCCTGCCCCCCCTAGAAGCCGTCGAGCGCTTCCTCCGGGAGATCGTCGAGGCCACCCGGGACCTCGTGTGCGCCTACAAGCCGAACAGCGCCTTTTACGAGGCGCTGGGGCCCGAGGGGTTCTCCCTGCTCCGGCGACTCATACGCGGGATCGTTCCCGAGGAGATCCCCGTCATCTTAGACGCCAAGCGGGGGGATATCGCCTCGACGGCCCGCAAGTACGCCGAGGCCGCCTTCGAAGGGCTGGGGGCCGACGCCGTCACCGTCAACCCCTTTCTGGGCTTTGACGCCGTGGAGCCCTTCTTGCGCTACGAGGGGAGGGGGGTCTTTCTCCTGTGCCGCACCTCGAACCCGGGGGCGCGCGACGTCCAGGATCTTCCCTGCGGGGGGAAGCCCCTGTATCAGTACATCGCGGAGCGGGCGGTCGAGTGGCGAACCCGCCACCCGGAGGGAGGGGAGCTGGGGCTGGTCGTCGGCGCGACGTACCCCGAGGAGGTAGCAAGGGTACGGGAGATCGTGGAGGATGAGATGCTTTTACTCGTGCCCGGGGTAGGGGCACAAGGGGGCGATCTGGAGAAGGCCGTCCGGGCCGCGGCCAACTCTCGGGGCGAGAACGCCCTTGTGGTAGCCGCCCGAAGCGTGCTCTACGCTTCCCCCCAAGACGACTTCGCCGAGGCCGCGCGCCGGGAGGCCGAGCGGCTGCGACTTGCCCTCCAAAGCGCCCTGGGGGCAGAATAATCCCTCCCGCAAAAGGGGTGAGGCGGCATGAGCGCACCGCTTCTTGGGAGACGAGGGTTCCGGCTCGCCGAAGTCGCCCGCACCCTGGCCCCGGCTGCCCTCCTTCTGATTCCTCTTGTGGGGTCGGTTGCGGGGAAGGGGTTTACGCCGTACGTCCCGTCATGGGCTCCGGATCAACCCGCTCCCTTGGTCGGGGCGCTGCGCTGGAGCGCCGCGCCCGGGTCCCTCGTCGAGGACGGGGTGCGCGGGCTGGGAGGGGGACTGGAGTACGCCATCTCCCCCGATTTCTGCGAGCACATCCTCCCCCGGGTCCGGGACGAGGGCGCTACCTGTGAGGACGTTCTGGGAGCGGTTCACCGGGCGTTCTCCCGCTGGGCCGCGGTCAACGAGAACCTCGCCTTCGTGGACGTCTCCGATCGGATCGAGGCGGCCCTCCCCGAAGAGGACCCCATACGCTGGGACTGGGTTCCCATAGGCCCCCCGGGTCCTTGGGAGCTGTTCGGCGCGGAGATCGACATCCTCACCGAGGAAATTCACAGCCCGAACCTGGAGGAACGCCAAAAGGTCGGAGCCATCACTATCCTCCGCTACTCCCCGGAAGACCCCCAAGGAACCCACGGCCCACGCTGGCCGGGCTCTACGATCCTGAGCGTGGATATCGCAGTCAATCGCCGAGAGGACATTCAATGGTGCCTTTCTCATCGAACTCTAGCGCTTAACCGCGAATGCACCCATCTCGAGTCCGTCCTGCTCCATGAGATCGGCCACGCGCTGGGGCTGGGCCATCCTCGCGAGAAGAGCAACTACGACACAGACGAAAACCCGAAGAACCCTATCCCCATCGACTGCACGGACCCGTACCGGGGGCTACGGCTGTCGTCCGCGGTGGACGAGCGGGCCACCATGTGGCCCTATGTTTCAACAGGCCGGACCCGTACCCTCACCAACGACGACATCGGTGGGCTGCGCTTCCTCTACCCGGAGTGTGGACAATTTGACCCTTATACCGACTTCGATGGAGATGCCTTGGAGGCCGCGCTTCCATCCCCAACCGCAGCTGACCCAGGGGCTCAGCAGTCGCCATCGCAGTCCCTCCCAAAGGGACCAACGACGTCGGACGAAGCGGAGCGATCTCGGGACGCATTGGACTTCACGTGGGTGTTGCTGCCCTTGGGTATTTGGGGATTTTATTGGACGATGATCGGGGTGACGAGATGGCTCTCCCGGACGCGACGCTTTTAGAAGAGGCTTTACAAGCCCGCCGTCGGAGCTACTGCCCCTACTCGCGCTTTGCCGTCGGTGCCGCTTTGCTGACCACCTCCGGGCAGGTGTACACGGGCACCAACGTGGAAAACGCCTCGTACGGGCTCTCGATGTGCGCAGAGCGCGTGGCCCTCTTTCGCGCCGTGGCCGAGGGGGAGCGCTCGTTCTCAAAGATCGTCGTCGTGGGCGGGCCTGCCGACCAGGAGCCGCAGGCGCTCTGCCCGCCCTGCGGGGCGTGCCGCCAGGCGCTCTTCGAGTTCGCCCCCGACCTCGAGGTGCTCCTGGGGACCGCCCGGGGGATCGAAAGGCGCTTCCCGCTGCGGGATCTGCTCCCGGAGCCCTTTGAGCTGTAAGCGTTAAGCGGGGAGCGGCAAGCGCCCGCGGCCCTCACCCCCAAGCTCTGTGCTTCGAGCCCCGTTTGCAGGGGATCTTTCCCGTGTGCTAGCATACGCACGTCCTCTTGCGCCCCGAGGGCGTACATCTGCGTCTGGAACCCGAAGAAGACTTCAGAGAAAGGGGAAATCGCGATGCAGCAGTCGACGGCAGAGGCGGGAAAGGCGGAGTGGGGGCAGGCGGGCCCCCAATCCCAGGAGCTTCTCAAGCGCAAGGAGCGGGTGGTCGCCCCGGCGTGTACCTCGCTGGCGCCCTTTATGATCGCGGAGAGCCGCGGCACCGTGGTCCGCGACGTCGACGGGAATGAGTATTTGGACTTCACGGGCGGCTGGGGCTGCCTCATCGTAGGCCATACCCACCCCCGGGTCGTGGAAGCGATTCGCTCCCAAAGCGAAAAGTACGTGCACACGGACTTCAGCGTCATCCCCTACGAGCCCTACGTTGCGCTGGCGGAGCGGCTGGTGCGGTACGCCCCCGGAGAGCGCCCCAAGCGGGTGGCGTTCTTCAACTCCGGGGCCGAAGCCGTAGAAAACGCCGTAAAGATCGCGCGCTTTCACACCAAGCGGCGGGCGGTGGTCGTCTTCGAGGGGGCCTTCCACGGGCGGACGCTCCTCACCATGACCATGACCCACAAGGCGTCCCCCTATAAGGCCCACTTCGGGCCCTTCGCGCCCGACGTCTACCGGGTGCCCTTCCCGAACCCCTACCGCAACCCGATGAGCTTCTCCCGGTGGGAGGCGCACTTGAAGAGCCTGGTGGACCCCGAGGAGGTCGCGGCCGTGGTGGTCGAGCCCATCCAGGGGGAGGGCGGCTTCGTCGTCCCCACCCGGGAGTTCCTCCCCAAGCTGCGGGAGTTCTGCACGGAGCACGGGATCGTGCTCGTGGCCGACGAGGTCCAGACGGGGGTGGGGCGGACGGGGACCTTCTTCGCCTCCGAGCAGTTCGGGATCGAGCCCGACTTGATCTGCATGGGCAAATCCCTCGCCTCGGGGCTTCCCTTAAGCGGGGTCCTGGGCGCGGCGGAGGTGGTGGACTCCGTCCCGGACAGCGCGATTGGCGGGACGTACGTGGGCAACCCCGTGGCCTGCGCGGCGGGGTTGGCCGTCCTGGACGTCCTCGAGGGCGAAAAGCTCCTGGAGCGCGCCCGAGAGCTGGGGGAGAAGCTCGAGGCCCGCTTCCGGGAGTTTCAGCAAAAGTTCGTACTGATAGGCGACGTGCGGGGCTTGGGGGCGATGCGGGCCCTGGAGCTGGTCAAGGACCGGGAGACGAAGGAGCCTGCCTCCGAGGAGACGGCCCGGATCATCGAGGGCGCGCTCCGGCGCGGGGTCATCCTGGCCAAGGCGGGCCTGTACGGGAACGTCCTGCGGATGCTCCTCCCCCTGGTGATCGCGGACGAGGAGCTCGAGCGGGGCCTCAACGCCCTCCGGGAGGCCCTCGAAGAGGTCTCCTCCGGCTAGTTCGCCGGCTCAGCCCGCCCGCTCGGCCGGGTTGCGGTTGCCCCCGGCGGCCCGGCGACCCGGCGGCGGGGCGGGAGCCGCCAGGCCATGCGCATCCCGAGGAGCACGCAGAGCGCGGCGAACGCGAAGGTCGCCGGGTAGCTCCCCTCGGCGAGCAGGCCGCCCAGGAGGGCCCCTACGATGGTCCCGATCCCGTGGGCGGCTTGGTAGGTCCCGATGGCCTGGCTACGGCGGCCGGGCCGGACCCGCTTGGAGACGATGGCCAGCGCCCCGATGTTGACGAACGCCCAGCTGATCCCGGTAAGCACGAAGAAGGGCACGAGCGCCGCGTAGAGGGCCGGGTGGCCCTTGAGTAGGACGAGGCCGCCCGCCAACAGGAAGAGCGCAGCCCGCACCCCCAGAAAGAGCCGGTGGAGGTGGCGCGTCCGGTAGCGGGCGGCGAAGCGGGCGACCTGCGGGGTCGCCAGCCCCGTGACCCCCTGGTGGAGCACGAAGGCGGCGAAGACCCACGAGGACGGCAAGCCCAGCTCCTCCCGGAGGAAGAGCGGGAGCGTCACAAAGACGGCCTGAAACCCGACGGTGTAGACCACGACGCTCTGGAAGAAGCGGGTAAGCGGAACCCCGAAGCCGTTGCGCCCCTGGAGGACCCGCCACAGCTTCCGCGGGGAGGGCAGGAGATGAAACAGGGAGACGGGCGCAAAGCGGAACCGCTCCCAGAGCAGGGCGATCGCGGGCAGCAGGCCCCGGAAGCGCCGGTCGACGTGGGCGCGCGGCTCGCGGATCCAGAGCGCCGCCAGCCCCGCCCCGAGGGCCGCCAGCCCGCCCAAGACGAGATAGAGAGCCCGCATCGCCGCCGCGCCGTCAGCCTCCCCGAAGAAGCGCATCCAGAGGGTGCCCAGAACGAGCCCGGCCATCCAGCCGAAGGCCCCGAAGCGGCTGAGTGCCCCGATGCGCCGCTCCCAGAGGGTCCGGGGCAGGCCCTCGATCGCCAGCGGCGTGATCACCGACGCGGCCGCCACCCACAGGAACGTGAGCGCGACGTGCACGGCCAGGAGCGCGCCCAAGCCGGGGACGCCCGCCAGGGCAAAGAACCCCAGGGCCAGCCCCCCGAAGCCCAGGAGCACGAAGGGCTTGCGGCGGCCCAGGCGGTCGCTCCAGCGGCCCCAGAAGAGCCCGGCGAGCACGCCCGCCAGGCTCGAGAGCGAGGCCACCAGCCCCACGTCCTTCGGACCCCCGCCCAGGGCGAGCGCGATGAAGAGGGGCGTAAGCAGCGACGCCCCGCCCTGCGCGGCGTTCGCCAGCCCGAAGGCGAGAAAGTACCGCTCCGAGCGGGCCCCGTCGGGGGCCCGCGTCGTACTTCTCGACGCCCTCGACGCCCTCAACGCTGCCCCCCTCAACAACGGGGAGAAGAGGGAGGAGAGCGGCCGTCGGGGCGGGGGAGGCGGGGGGTCGGCCTCTGCCCCCCGGGGGGCGGCGGAAGGGGTATCGGGATTCGCCTTTAGCTCTAGGGACATTTAAGCTTTCTCACGCCCTCGTGAAGCGCCTCGAACTCGAAAAGGTCGCGTATTATGCCGAGAGCGGCCCGCCCCTGCAAGGAAGGCGGGAACCCCGAGGGGATCGCGATTCCCGGAGAGCGGCTGCGGGTCGTTGGGGACGCTTGGGGGACGCTTGCGCGGACCGGGACCAGCTGCTATATTGAGATTCGCTTACAAAGGGGGCTACTATGGGGAGCCGGCTGGAAAACTTCTTTTTGACCCTCCTCGTGCTGGCCATGGCCGCCTACGTGGCGGCGGAGCTGCGGACCGCCTGGACGGCCTTCGTCTCCCCCGCCGCCGCTATGGGCGCAGAAGGGGAAGGGAGGGAGGAGAAGCCCTCCCCCTCCCCCGACCGCGACCTCGACCTCGAGATCGAGGATGACCTCGTCGAGCGGGGACGGCTCGTCTTCGAGGCCCAAGGGTGCTTGGCCTGCCACAACTTGGACCTCACGGGGAACGCGTTCGCCCCCTCGTTGGACAACGTCGGGATGCGGCGGAGCGCCCAGTGGCTTCGCGAGAAGATGCTCGACCCCCGAGGAAAGCTCCCCGGGACCTTCATGCCCCCCTACCCCCACCTGGAGGACGACGAGCTGGAAGCGCTCGTGGCCTTCTTGGGGAGCCTGACGCCCGCGCGCCCCAGCCCCGACAACACCGGGGAGGCCCAAATCGAGATCCCCACCGACGAGCAGGGCAACCCCCGCTTTACCCCGGACCAAGTCGAGCGCGGCAAGCTCCTCTTCCAGCAGCAGGGCTGCATCGGGTGCCACGTGATCAACGGGATCTATCCCGGGGGCCCGGTGGGGCCCAACCTCACCCACGAGGCCCAGCGCCGCCGCTCCGACGAGTGGCAGCTCCAGCACCTGAAGGACCCCCTCTCCGTCTACGTGATCAACGGGGCCGAGGGGGCCACGTGGGTCATGCCCGCGTACTCGAACCTCCCCCCCGAGGACCTCGAGGCGCTGGTCGCCTTCCTCCAGAGCCTCAAGTAAAGCAGCCCCGAAGTAGCAGACCTTGACAGAGGCTGCTAATCGGGCTACAATGGGGGCGAAAGAATCTCCTCTTTTTCTCTGCGCTGCGGGGAAGATCCCCCTCAAGACGAGCGAGACGGCAACTAGAGCGAGCCCGGCTCGCCTCGAGGATGCCGGCCGAGGTCTGTGCATCCTCCCCTTTGCCACAGGAGAAAGGAAGGAGGGATGAGCATGCGCAAGATCAAGCTCGCTCTCGTGGGGGTCGGCAACTGTGCCAGCTCCCTGGTGCAGGGGATTCACTACTACCGCGACAAAAACCCCGACGACGCCATCGGCCTCATGCACTGGGATATCGGGGGATACCGCCCCTCGGACATCGAGGTCGTTGCGGCCTTCGACGTGGACGCCCGCAAGGTGGGCAAGGACGTCGCCGAGGCGATCTTCGCACCCCCGAACTGCACCACGGTCTTCTGCCCCGACGTCCCCAAGACGGGCGTCACGGTGCAGATGGGCCGGGTCCTGGATGGGGTCTCCGAGCACATGGCGGACTACCCGCCGGAGCGGACGTTCGTGGTGGCCGACGCGCCCGAGCCCACCCGGGACGACGTGGTGAAGATCCTGCGCGAGTCAGGCGCCGAGGTGCTGGTGAGCTATCTCCCCGTGGGCTCGGAGGAGGCGACCCGCTTCTACGCGGAGTGCGCGCTGGAGGCGGGCGTGGCGTTTGTGAACTGCATTCCCGTGTTCATCGCCTCCGACCCGAAGTGGGAGGCGCGCTTCGCCGAGGCGGGCGTGCCCCTCATCGGGGACGACATCAAGTCCCAGGTGGGGGCCACCATCACCCACCGCGTGCTGGCGAAGCTCTTCGCCGACCGAGGCGTAAAGCTCGACCGCACCTACCAGCTCAACTTCGGCGGCAACACGGACTTCTTGAACATGCTCAACCGCCACCGCCTCAAGTCCAAGAAGATCTCCAAGACCGAGGCCGTCCAGGCGATGCTGGAGCAGCCCCTCCCGGCCGAGAACATCCACATCGGCCCCAGCGATTACGTCCCGTGGCAGAACGACAACAAGGTCGCCTTCATCCGCATGGAGGGGCGGCTCTTCGGGGATGTGCCCATGCACCTGGAACTGCGCTTGAGCGTGGAGGACTCGCCCAACTCCGCCGGGATCGTCATCGACGCGATAAGAATTGCCAAGCTGGCGCTCGAGCGTGGCGTGGGCGGGGCGTTGATCGGGCCCTCGGCCTACTTCATGAAGCACCCGCCGCGCCAGCTGCCCGATTATGTGGCCCGGCAGCTGGTCGAGCGCTTCATCGCCGGGGAGCCGGAGCCCGAGCTTGACCTGGAGCTGTCGCTCAACGGCGACGGCGCGGCAGAGGAGGCCGAGGTCGGCTATGAGGTGCCTGCTGCTCGCGGCGGGAGCCGGACGGCGCTTGCGCGCTAGTGCGAGTTCGAGGCCCACGGAGCCCAAGCCCCTGGTACGGCTCCTGGGGCTTCCCCTGATCGAGCGGGCGATCCTCGCCGCGAAGCAGGCGGGCTGCGAGGAGTTCTACGTCGTCCTCGGCTGCGAGGGCGAACGGGTTCGCAAGCACCTGGGAGACGGACGTCGCCTCGGCGTCCGTCTCCGCTTCCTCTTGAACCCTCAGTGGGAGCGGGGGAACGGCACCTCCGTCTTAGCAGCCCGCGAGGTGCTCCAGGAGCCCTTCCTGCTCCTCATGAGCGATCACCTGCTCGATCCCTCGGTGCTTCGATCCCTGCAGGAGGCGTACGAAAGGGGAGCCCTCGACGATGCCGACGTGGTGGTCGCCGTCGACCGCCGCCCCCCGGAGGGGCTCGACCTCGAGGACGCCACCAAGGTGCGCCTGGAGGGCGATCGGGTGGTGGAGATCGGGAAGTGCCTCCCCTCCTACGACGCGATCGACATGGGGGCCTTCCTGTGCTCGCCCCGTATATTTGACGCCCTCGAGCAGACCCGGGAGGACGGCTCCCTCACCGCGGGGGTGCGCTACCTGGCTCAACAGAATCGGGCGAAGGCCCTCGATGTAAGCGGGACGTTCTGGTTCGACGTGGACACCCCCGAGGCGCTGCGGGCCGCGGAGCGCGCCCTGCTCCGGCAGCTTCCGAAGCCCACGGACGGCCCCGTCTCCCGCTGCCTGAATCGCCCGATCTCGACACGGCTTACGCGATGGCTGGTCAACACATCCCTGACGCCGAACCAGCTCTCCGTGATTTCGTTCCTCTTGGCGGCCGCCGGGGCGCTCGCGATGGCGCTTCCCTCGTACGCTGCGCTTGCGGTGGGCGGATTGCTCGCACAGATCTCTTCCGTGCTGGACGGCTGCGACGGCGAGGTGGCGCGCCTCAAGTTCCAGGGGAGCGAGTTCGGGGGCTGGTTCGACGCCGTCTTGGATCGTTATGCCGACGCCCTGCTGGTGAGCGGGCTTTCGGTTCACGCCTCCCTCGTTCAGGGGGGGACTGCGCCCTGGCTGTGGGGCTTGGCGGCCCTCTCGGGCGTGCTTCTTAACAGCTACACCGCGGACAAGTACGATGCGTTCCTGAAGAAGCGCCTGGCGGAGGGGAAGCGACCCCTGCGCCTGGGGAGGGATGTGCGGCTCTTTCTCGTCTTCCTGGGGGCGATCCTCAACGCCCCGCTGGTGACGCTTGGGCTGCTGGCCGTCCTAAGCCATGGGGAGATCGTGCGGCGGGTTGTGTTGTTGGCCCGGCATACGCGCGATGGGCGGAGCTAAGCCCTATTGAGGCGACTCGATCCGAAGCCACCCCTCGGGATAGTGGACCGTAAGCACGTACTCCCGGAGCAGGGAAGCACCGATCAGGGTGTCATCCGAAGCCGTGATAATCACGTCTACCTCACGTTGCTCGCTTCCCTCGATCATGCCGACTTGAGCTTGTGGGCGGCTTTATAGCCGATGCGAACCAGATAGAAGACCTTGCCCGGACAGGACTTCTCCGCTTGGGCAAACGCCTCCTCCGGGGTCTTGCCGAGGAAATACGCCCCGCTGTCCACCTCGATGGCCACGTATTCCCCTTGGTGCCGGGCTTCCAGTTCGTCGCGAAGCTCCTCGTAGCGCGCCCAGCCCCGCCGATCGAGTTCCTCCGTGGAGTAGGGGGTCTTCTGCTTCTTCAGGGCTTCGAGCTTTTCTTGTACGGTCATGACTCTGGTAGTCTACCGGATAGCCGGGATCTGCACAATTATAGCTCTCCCCTCTTCCTTCAAGGTTCGGGCTTAAGCCTCCCCGTCAGTTCCTGAAACCGCTCCGCAAAGGCCACTTCCTGGTCGCGTCGCTCGTAGCCCGCGGAATCGGGGCCCTTATAAGCATCCCGATACCACAAGACGGTCTCCCCCAGCCAGGCCACAAACGGCGTGGAGGTGTAGCCCAGCTCCTCCTCGGCCTTGGAGATGTCGGGGATGAAGTTGCTCATCCGCGCGTAGGGCTCGGGGTATTCAAACCCGCTGCGCCGGAAGGCATCCGCGGGCACGGAGACGATCGTGGGATCTTGCCCCAAGACGTTGGCGGCTTCCTTGACGAGGTCGATGAGGCGGACGACCTCGTGCTGCGCGAGGTTGTAGATCTGCCCCTCGGCGCGCTCCGCCTCCAGGACGCGGAGATATCCCCGGGCGAGGTCCCGGGAGTAGACGAGCCGGAAGGACTGCACGCCGCCGTTCGTGAGCAGCAGGGGCCGCCCGTCCATCAGCCGCTGGAAGTAGAAGTAGCCCCGCAGGGTGGGGTCCTCCGGGCCGAGGACCACGGGCGGGCGGAGGATCGTGTAGGGGACCTCCGACTGCGATGTGAGCACCCGCTCCGCCTGCAGCTTGCCCATCGTGTAGCTCCAGAACGGCGACTCCGCGCCCTGCGGGGGCCGGAAGTCGTGGTTCACATCCCCCTCGGGGACGGGCATCACCATGGAGCCCGTGTAGTAGACGGCTGCTGAACTCGTGAAGACGTACCGCCCCACGTTCCCACGAAACACATCGAGGGCATGGCGCACGTCGTCGGCCGTATAGGCGATGTTGTCGATGACGGCATCGAACGCCCGTCCTTGGAGCTTTTCGCGAAATCCCTCGCGGTCGGAGCGGTCGCCCTGAACGTGGGAGACCCGCTCGTGGTCGAAGAACGCGGGGCGCTTCTTTCCGCGGCTGAAGACCGTCACCCGGTGGCCCGCCTCCAATAACTCCTCCACAATGGCCTTCCCGAAGAAGGTCGTCCCGCCGATCACCAGAATCGACGCCATCGCTCGCTTCCTCCCTGTCCTGAGATGCTCCATTAGACACGGTTCCGAGGGCGATGGCAACCCTCGGGCCCCCCGAGCCCCGAGCCCGGGGCGCGCGCCAAGAGAAGGGGGCCGACCTTGACAAGCGCAGAGGGGATTTCTACAATAACCCCGCACGCCGGGGTGCTGGAATTGGCAGACAGGCAGGTCTCAGGAACCTGTGGGCCTCGTGCCCGTGAGGGTTCAAGTCCCTCCCCCGGCACCACCCCAGGCCCAGGAGGCCCCCATGACGGCAACGCCCGAGCGCCTCAACGAAAAGCCCCTCCATGAGCTTCTCGCTCTCCTTCAGCGGGGAGAGATCTCTATAGAGTCCCTGATCGAGGACCTCTTTCGGGCCATCGAGGCCCGCGAGCCCGAAATCCACGCGTATCTGGAGCTGGCCGACCCGGACGAACTCGTGCGCCAAGCCCAAGACCAACGCGAGAAGCCCCTCAGGGGCCTTCCCGTCGCCGTGAAGGACCTCATCTCGACCGTGGGCTTCCGCACCACGTGTGGGTCCCGCTTCTTGGAGGACTTCCGGCCGATCTACGACGCGACCGCCGTCGAGAAGCTGAAGGGGGCCGGGGCGACGGTGCTGGGCAAGACGAACCTCGACGAGTTCGGGATGGGCTCCTCCAACGAGAACAGTGCCTTCGGGCCTACCCGAAATCCCCTGGATTTGGAGCGGGTGCCGGGGGGCTCGTCGGGCGGCTCGGCGGCGGCGGTGGCCGCGCACCTGGCCCCGGCGGCGCTGGGGACGGACACGGGGGGCTCGATTCGCCTGCCCGCGGCGTTTTGCGGGGTGGTGGGGCTGAAACCCACCTACGGGCTCGTCTCCCGCTACGGGCTTGTTGCTTACGCCTCCTCGCTGGACCAGATCGGGCCCATCACGAAGGACGTCCGTGACGCCGCCCTGCTGCTCAGCGTCCTCGCGGGCCACGATCCCCGGGACTCTACGTCCATTAACGGGGATAGCGCGGATTACACCGCGGAGCTAGAGGGGGGGATCGAGGGCTTTCGCGTGGGGGTGGTGCGCGAGTTCTTCGACGCCTTGGAGGGGGAAGCCCGCCGCGTGGCCGAGGGCTGGGTCCGCGCGTTCGAGGGCCTGGGGGCCGCCGTGGAGGAAGTCTCGCTGCCCCACGCGGAATACGCCATCCCGACGTATTACTTAATTGCCTCCTCCGAGGCGAGCGCCAACCTCGCGCGATACGACGGCGTCCGCTACACCCGCCGCTTCCACGACGAGTCGCTGGAGGAGATGTTCTCTCAAAGCCGGGAGGAGGGCTTCGGCCCCGAGGTCAAGCGGCGGATCATGCTGGGCACCTACGCCCTCTCCGCAGGGTACTACGAGCAGTGGTACGGGAAAGCCCAGCGGGTGCGCACCCTGATCTGCCAAGATTTTCGGAGGGCCTTCGAGCGCGCGGACGTGCTGATCACCCCGACGGCTCCGACGCCGGCCTTCAAACTGGGCGAAAAGCTCGACGATCCGCTGCAGATGTATTTGTGTGATGCCTTCCTAGTTCCCATAAGCCTAGCGGGCCTGTGTGCGATCTCCGTGCCCGGCGGGACGGTGGAGGGCCTTCCCTTCGGGCTCCAGATCGTCGGCGACAAGCTCCAGGAAGCCAAGATCCTCCGGGCGGCCTACGCGTTCGAGCAGAGCCGAGCCCGCTAATCAATCCTCGAACGCGCTGCGCAGGACCTCCCGCAGCGGCTCCTCTGCAATTCGCCCTTTGAGAAGCTCCTTGCCACCGACGGTGATCACGGGGATCTCCCAGCGATAGCGCTCGTAGAGCACCTCGTCCCGGGTGATGTCCACCTCCTCGATTCCAAAGCCGAACTCGGGCTGAAGCTTCTCCAGGAGCCGCTTGGCCTTCAAGCACAGCGGGCAGTCGGGTTTGCTGTACAGGGTCACCTTCGGCGCGTGTTGACGCATGGTGCAGGAATTGTAGCCCGTGCCGAAAACTGGGGAAAGGATCTTTGGGTTCCATCGAGATCCGCATGAGCGGAAGTCGATTCCGACGTTGACAGTTGGGAGAAAGCACGGTAGTTTAGCAACGCAGGTAGCTCTTCAAGTGGTCTGCGATGGTCCAACCAGCCCAACAGCCGCAAACCAGATACAGCAGGACCGCAACTCTGGCGCTTGGGCAAGGGGCCAGGCCGCAAGAGGGGCTGCTCGCCGAGGCACCGGAAGCCCGGATCCATGCGGGGTGTAACCCGGCGAACTTCGATCTCACAAAAGCCTCATCCCTCCCATGATCGTCTCCACGAATAAGAACAACCACGAGGAAGCGAGACCCTCCAAAGGCTCGCCTCCTCAGGTAATGCCCCCAAACAGGCCCTCCAAGGCCGAGATGGCCGTTCGCGCGATTATGTTTGTGGCGTTATCCTGGGTGGTTGCCGTTGCCTTAAAGCTCCTCCAGCACCCCCTGTATGATAGCGTTGTCCACGCCAACAGTCCGGTTCCGCTAAATGCGGCTTATCCCTACGTCTCATTCCTGGTGGCGGCATTCGCTGTGGGGGTTATGACCAGACTCTGGGATCATCGCCCCTTGGCCAGCTTGGGGCTACGCTTTGGAACACGCACATGGGGATACCTTATCATGGGGCTGCTTACAGCGTTCGTCGGTAACGCTCTGACCCGCTGGCTAATCTCTGCTGCCTACTTGAAATTCCCTGTCTGGCCCTTTGTAACGATCGTACCCCCGGAAGATCCCCTCTCCTCGCTGGGGCGACTGATCGCAGTGGCCATTTACGAGGAACTTTACTTCCACAGCTATGGCCTGCAAACCCTAATAACGGCTATAGGAACTACTCCGGCGCTGCTTACCACTTCCGCCGTCTTTGGCGTCGTTCACTGGTCGGGCTGGATCGAAAAGACGTCAGCTGCCTTGTTTGGATTTGTGATGGGCGCTCTCTATGTGAAAACGCGGAGTCTCTGGATGCCTATCGGCTTCCATTTCGGCTGGAACTTCACAAGTGCGTTCATAGGATTCCCCGTCTCCGGAGAACCCACCCAGGTGAGGTGGGAAGTTGTCCTAGCAAGTCGCGCGTTCGTTTTAAGTGCGCTCTTGGCACTGCTGCTTGTGCTCCCCCTACGACCCCATCCCCGGGATCAAGAGCTGTGGGACCGCTACGTTAAGCCCGCCCCCTGCCCCCGTGGCGGCGGCCCAAGGCACCCAACAGCCCATCCCCACAATCCCATGAGGAACAGGAGAACCCAGGAGTTTGAGCGAACAGACCGTCCTCCCCCGAAAGCTCACCAAACCGTCCGGATCCGCCCCCAGGACCGGATCTCCTCATCCCGGGTGATCACCGCCACCTCCTCCCCCAGCGCTTCCCCAATCACCCGGGCGGTCGCCACAATCACCGCATCGTGAATCTCCAAGTCCGTCGGCATCGCCGAGATGACCGCCTCATCCAACGGATAAATCGCACAGTTTCTCGCCTCGACGATCCGGCCGTAGATGGCTTCTAAGTCCGTACGAACGCGCTTCTTGGCGAAGAGAAACTTGGCCTCCGCCAGGACGATCGCGGGCAGGATCAGCGCAGCGTCGGGATCCCGGAGAACCCGCTCGGCCTCCCGCCCCAGTCGCCGGCTCCCCTCCAGAAACCAGATCAAAGCGTGCGTGTCTACGACATACCGCATGCGCGAGGATCACCACTCCAAAGAGCGGTACTCCACAGCCCGGATCTCCTCCTCCGTGGACTCGCCGACCCCGCGCAGGACCCCGTAGAGTTCGGCTAGCGATGGGGGTTCCTCCCGCCGCTCTTCCGCGAGGTGAGCCTTGAGGATCTCCAGTTCCAGCTCCAAGCTCTTGACCCGAGCTGCCCACGGGAACGCTCCCTTGCCCTTCTTCTTCCCCACTCGCATCCTCCTCCGCTGCATTGTAGCCCTCGGGGAACTTCCCCTCCACCGGACCGGGAGAGTCCCAACAGCGACAGCTCCAAGCATTGGATGGACCTTCGTCAAAAAGCCGAAGGTTCTTGCATCAAGTTCTTGATGGTCCGCTTGCGCACATCGGACTACCCTCTTCTCGTCAAAGCCGGAGATCGCAGCGCTCCTAACAAGAGCCGGAGAGGAGGTGAGGTGAGGGAGGGACAAGACGGAGGCTCCCACCGAGCGCAGGGATCTCCAGAGCTTAGCAGAACAGAACAGAACAGAACCCTACGAAGGAGGTCGATCTCGGTGTTGACGGTTGGGAGAAAGCGCGGTAGTGTAGCGGCGTTGGCGGTGCTGCTGCTGGCGCCGGTGGCTCTTGCGGGTGGGACGGCGATGGTTCCCGTACAAGCGCAGACGCTGGACGGCGGGGCGGCGGTGATCCCCTGCGTCACAATTCCGGCTGCGTTGTAAAGGAGCCTCAGTCGTGACCCGATCGAGGAGGGAACAACCCACAGCTGGCTCTTCTGTGGGGGCGGAGCGATCTCCGCCCCCCTTGGGTTTGTCCGGCTTTGTTCGGGAAGTTCGGCAATATACAGCAGCCGAGCGTCTGAGACTTCGCGCATGGATCTTTTATGTCGCTTCCTTGCTCGTTGCACTGCCCTTTCAGATGGCGGGTATCCCGCTTATTTCCCTGCTGCCCATGCCGATCCCTTTAAATGGGGCCTATCCTTTCTACTCCCTCCTGGTCGTCCTGATCAGCCTTTTGCTTGTGGCACAATTCTGGGAGCACCGCCCTCTGACCAGCTTAGGACTGCGCATCGGATGGCATTCTCTTGCCCTTTTCCTCGCCGGTGCTCTTGCCGCGTTTCTTGTTAGCCTTGCTGTCTTTTGGGCAGGCGCCGTTAAGAAGAGCGAGATGGGGTAGACTGGAAGGGAGGTGATGCCGATGACGATTACCTTCCACAAGCTGGGCCAACTCTTCCGAGAACACGG
>JALUUA010000019.1 GCA_027021605.1 Candidatus Bipolaricaulota bacterium
TCTGCCGGACCGACGACCCGCACCCCGGCCTGGAGACCGCCGGAGGCCCCTGTAAGGGTCAGCCCCTCCGGCTGCAGAATGGGCTCCTCGGCTATCCCCCAGACGATCGCTGCCCCGTCGGGGCTTCCTCGAAGAATCCCACGGGTTCCACCGGACCGCGGGGGGAGGGGGAGACGGTTGTCCCAAGCTCGGGGTCTAAGCCGCAGAGCGCAATCCTCTTTGTATCGCATTGCGCATCCTGCGAAGCAGCGCTTCTAGATCGTCCGCGCTCTTTACCGCGTCCAGCAGGATATAACCGACGACCTCTTCATCGTTATATCGGCCCGTAACCACAAGATCGATATATAATCCGCGATCGTTGCGGTCTAGACCTGTATTTTCAAGCCCATTTCCCACGTACATGTTCAAGCGCTCCACCTGCCAGCCCCCGTCGTGGGCTCGTCGGGCGAACCTCACGCGCCTCTGGAGCCGGTGAAGAGATTCGATATCCGGGTTATCGGCGGATGCAATCGCGAGGAGCTCATATAGGGTTCGGGCGATGTCCCAGCTCAGAGGGATGCTCGCCGGATTGTGCACCGCCGCTAAGTCGAGGAGGAAATCCCACGCATCGGTGTAAAACAAGCGGACCCCCAAGGCGTTTGCCGCCCGGTCGCTAAGGACATCGAAGTCCAGCAGGGAGTTGATCCAGGGAATCGTTACAATGGCAATGAACCCGAATGCCCTGTACACGTCCTTCAAAGCACCTGCATTGGGAGCGCTGGAAAGAAATTGCCGAAGCATGGCTCGTGCTACAGATTCAGAAGCTGTTATGATATCTGCGCGTTGTTCGTCCGAGAGATGGAGATTTTCGTAGCCAAGGAACTCATGCCTTATAAACGACTTAGCGAGTCGGATGATGATCCCATAGTAGCGCACTTGTGCGCTGCTTCCTTTGTTTAATTCGTAAACGCATTCATCAAGGCTCGGTGCGTCCCTACAGGCGTTATAGAGGGTCTCCAACGTAGTAAGGGCTCCCTCTAAAGGGGGAATCGGTACCTCGCTCCCATCGGGTACCCTTCCTTGAATGGCTGCGAGGAGGTCACCGACACATAGGGCGCCCTCCAACGTACGGCTGCCACTCGAAGTCAGCAGCCTTTCCGAGGCATCACCGGGCCGGGCACGACTCCTTGTTGTCAACGCGGTCCCGGTTATAGAGCAAACATCGGCCTTTTGCCTCTCCCGGTCGCCAATCCGGAGATAGCCCTCCTGCAAGGCGAGCTTCCTCAACGCGTCAGCAACATCACCTCTCACCTCTAGGGCCTCTGCGGGAAATCCCACCCATAAGACGCTTTTCTTGCGATCAGGGTACGGCACAACTCCCGCGGAATCGACACCTTGCCCTTGGTAGCCCTGCGCGGTTCCCGTGTTCCGTTGGGACGTTGCCGGCCCCTCTTCCCCTCCCTGGAAAGACGGGAGGAGGAGCGAATACCCGACCAGCACGATCACCAATAACGTGAGAACTCCCCCCAACCCCCAGAGGTGGATGCGCTGCATGGGAAGACCTCCTTTGCTACTTGTACACGTTCTTTACCCTTCTTTTGCTCATGATACTCGTTGTAAAGGATGGCCTGCTATAGCACACGGGGGGGATAGGTGTCAATCCCCCCAGGGGGATCGACTTGCGGGCTCGCGGGGGGAGAGGGCGCTCATGGAGAGCTCCGAAGCGTTTGTTGGTCCATAGGGCAAGAAGACCAAGACGGAGAGGGCTCCCAAAAAGAGCCCTCGCCTAGGGACCTTTATTCGGGGGTTCGGAATCCCTCCGGCCAGGGGTAGTCCTCGGGACAGAGGTCCCCCCGCGCGTTGTCGAAGACCTCGTTCCCCCTCCCGCGGATCTCCCCCGCGAAAGGTGTCTGGGCCGCTTCCCATCTCTCCTCGCAGGCCTCCATGGACAACCGAATTCCATAGCCGCCGTTCGCAAAGATGCGCGTGTTGTACACCTCCAGAAGTCCTCCGATTCCGGCATCGATCCCGTCGGCGCGATTGTGGGCGATCTCCGAGTCTCGGATGATTAACCAGGGTTGCATGTCCATGGCGATGCCCCGAGAGCCGTTGTACACCACCCGGCTCCTTAGCAGGAGCGTCCTCGTGCTCCCGCGGAGGAACAAGCCTTCGCCCTCATTCCCCGAGATCAAGACGTCCTGGAGGAGGATCTCGCCCTTCCCGCTGCTTGCGATGTCTATCCCTTGAGCGGCCCCTTGGATCGTTACCCCCTCCAAGACGACCTGGGCTCCTTCTTCCACGGCGTATAGGGTGATTCCAGCCCAGCCGAGGGGGTCGGGCCCTTGGGGCCCGCCGGGGCTGAGGACTTCCACGTTGCGCAGGGCAACGCGGGCCGCCTTCCCGGCACTAAGGGTTACCTGTGCGCCGATGAGAGTGAAGCCCTCTAGGATCGCCTCCTGCCCCTCCTCCGGCCTCACGTAGAAGCTGGGATCAAGGAAAGGGGGATAGTCGTCGAGCAAGCCGGGATGGAGGAGGACGGTGAGTCCGGGCCCGAGGCCGCATAAGAGGATCTCACGTAGATCAGGAGGAGCAGCCGGTGAGTCGGGCCAGAGGACGAAGTACCGTCCGGGGCCGATCCAGACCCGATAGAGCTCCTGCTGCACGGCCGCTTCCACTGCTTCCATAACCGTCCAGAAGTCGTCCGGGACCCGAATCCACCCTGCGTTGGGCCCCGGGTCCCGAGAGGGACAGAAGCTGACACCTTCATTGCTGGCAAGGGGACCGACGGCCTCTAAAGGCCCGGGGCTGGGTCCGAGCCCGAGCGCCGCCCCAAGCAGCAAGATCCCCAGGATTCCTGCCTGTAAGCCGCGTGCCATAGCCCTAGTCCTCAACCCCGCCTTTCCTGCCGCTTCATTCCGCTACTGACTAAATTAGCACCTCGGCGGGTATCCCGACAAGAAAAAGAATAGCGTCTTCCGTTGCCCTCTTCCGGCTTCGCCGTCGGGGCCGGGTCTTGACAGGCGAACAGGTGTATGCTATGATGCCCCCGCTATGAGGAGACGAGGGTACACGCAGCGATGGCCGTGGCAGCTCACCCGCAAGCAGAAGGAGGTTTTGCGGTTTATCGTGGAGTGCATCGACGAGCGGGGCTCGCCCCCCACGGTGCGCGAGATCTGCGATCGGTTTGGGCTGCGGTCCCCGGCGAGCGCCCAGCGCTACATTCAAGCCCTCGAGCGCAAGGGGTATCTCCACCGCAGGCCCGGCTCGGCCCGCGCGGTGGAGCTCGTCTGGGACCGGGTCAATCGGGTCTTCTGGGAGCGGGCCGGGGTTCCGTTGGTGGGCCGCGTCGCCGCCGGGGAGCCCATCCTGGCGGAAGAGAACATCGACGACGTCCTCCCGCTCAAAGGTCTCTTCCCGATGGATCAGGGGCTCTTTGCCCTCCGGGTCCAGGGGGATAGCATGGTCGAGGCGGGCATCTGGGACGGCGACGTGGTGATCGTCCGCCCGCAGCCGTGGGCCAACACGGGCGACGTGGTCGTGGCCGTGCTGATGGACGCCGAGGAGGAGGGCACCGTCAAGCGTCTGGGACGGTGGGACGAGCGGGAGGTGGTCTTGGAGCCCGCCAACCCCCGCTACGAGCCCCTGCGGGTAAAGCCCGAGGAGGTGCGCATCGTCGGTGTTGTAGTAGGGGTTTTGCGGAAGCTCAACCCGTCCCCGCCCGCGATGCGGCCGCCGCGGGCGCCGCACCCGCACCCGGAGCTCTACGGGGAACACGACGAGTACGAATACAACTAGATGAGAAAGGAGTCTCTCGATGGGCAAGACGGAAGTCCTGCAGTCGGTCTTGGACCAGATCAAGAAGCGCTACGGGGAAGGGTCGATCATGTGGCTGGGGCAGTCGCCCCATCTCAGCGTGGAGACGATCCCCACCGGGTCGCTGGCGCTGGACATCGCCTTGGGGATCGGGGGCATCCCCCGCGGGCGGATTGTCGAGGTCTTCGGCCCGGAGTCGTCGGGGAAGACGACGTTGGCGTTGCACTTCATCGCCGAGACCCAGCGCCGGGGGGGCACGGCGGCCTTCATCGACGCCGAGCACGCGCTCGACCCCCAGTACGCCCAGGCCATCGGCGTCGATCTGGATCAGCTTTTGCTCAGCCAGCCCAGCTCCGGGGAGCAGGCCCTCGAGATCACGGAACAGCTCGTGCGCAGCGGCGCCGTGGACCTGGTCGTCATCGACTCCGTAGCGGCCCTGGTCCCGGAAGCGGAGATCACGGGCTCGATGGGCGACGCCCAGGTGGGCCTCCAGGCGCGCCTCATGAGCCAGGCCATGCGCAAGCTCACGAGCGCCGTCGGGGCCTCGAAGGCCACCGTGGTCTTCATCAACCAAATTCGCTCCATGATCAACACCGGCCCGTGGGGGCCCTCTACCACCACCACGGGGGGCCTGGCGCTCAAGTTCTACAGCTCGCTGCGCATCGAGGTCCGTCGGATCGGGAGCATCGAGGACGGCTCCGGCAGCGACAAGCAGAAGGTGGGAAACGAGACGCTCATCAAAGTCGTCAAGAACAAGCTCGCCCCGCCGTTCCGCGAGGCGAAGGTCGACATCCTCTACGGGAAGGGGATCGTCCGCTCGCGGGA
>JALUUA010000020.1 GCA_027021605.1 Candidatus Bipolaricaulota bacterium
CTCCCTGCAGGAGAACTTCGGCAACGCGGTGCACACGGCGTTCGCGGCCGACGTGCGGGCCAAGAAGGTGCTGGTCACGGGCTGCGGCCCCGTGGGGCTGATGGCCATCGCCGTCGCCAAGGCCCTGGGGGCGCGGGCCGTCTACGCCACGGACGTCCAGCCGTACCGTCTGGAGCTGGCCCGGCGCATGGGGGCCGACCTCGCCCTCAACGCCCGCGAGGTCGACGTCGTCCGAGCGCTGCGGGAGGCGACGGAGGGCGAGGAGGTGGACGTGCTGCTGGAGATGAGCGGCGCGCCGGAGGCGCTGCGCCAGGGGCTCGAGCTCGTCAAGCCCGGCGGCGAGGTCGCCCTGCTCGGGCTGCACGGGCGGCCCATCCAGCTCGACGTGGACAACCTCATCGTGTTCAAGGGGCTGACGGTCCGCGGGGTCATCGGGCGACGGCTCTGGGAGACGTGGTACCAAGCGCGGGGGCTGCTGCGCTCCGGGGCCGTGGACCTGCGCCCGATCGTCACCCATCGCTTCCCCCTAGATGAGTTCGAGCGGGCCTTCGAGCTGATGGCCTCCGGGGAGTGCGGCAAGGTCGTGCTCGTGCCCTAGCGGGGGGATGGACAATGGCCGAGCTGAAGCTCTCGGAGAACGCGCGGCGGGTGCTGGAGGCCCGTTATCTGCGGCGGAACGAGAGGCGGGAGATCATCGAGACGCCGGAGGAGCTGTTCGCGCGGGTGGCCCGCGCCGTGGCCGAGGCCGAGCTGCTCCTGGGGAGCGCCCGCCGAGCAAAAGAGTGGGAGGAGCGCTTCTACGAGCTGTTGACGTCTCTGGATTTTCTGCCCAACAGCCCGACGCTCATGAACGCGGGGACGCCGCTGGGGCAGCTCAGCGCCTGCTTCGAGCCCGAACAGCTCATCCAGACCGTGGAGGGGCCAAAGCGCATCTGCGACGTCAGGGTGGGCGATCGGGTGCTCACCCACCGGGGGCGGGCCCGGCCCGTCGTGCAGACGTTCCGACGGCGGGCGGATCGCCTGCTTGAGATCTCAGTCCACAAGCTCCCGAAGGGGACGCTGCGGGTCACCCCCGAGCACCCGGTGCTGGCCCTCCGTCGGGAGGAGCTGGCGGAGGAGGCCGAGCCGCGGCCGCGCTGGCTCCCTGCCGGAGCGCTGCGCGAGAGGGACTACGTGGCCCTCACGTGGGATCGCAAGGCGCACCAGGACAAGAGCGAGCTGCGGGCTACCGAGATCTTGAGGGAGGTCCTTGACGACGAGCTGGAGGTGCTCGACGGCCGCGTGTACAAGCGTAACCGGGACGTCCGCGTGTACGCGCGCCGGGACGGCTCGCTGGCCGTTCAGCTTCGGCAGCGCTCCGGGCGGCTCTCTAAACAGATCAAGCCCATTCGGGAGCGCATCCCCATCGACGGGGAGCTGATGCGACTGTTTGGTTACTACCTCAGTGAAGGGAGCTGCAGCGACACCTGCGTGCGCTTCACCTTCGGACCCGACGAGGAGCACTACGCTCGGGACGTCATCGGGCTGATGGAGCGCAAGTTCGGGGTCTCCGCCCACGTCGAGCGCCAGACAGCCCGGGGCGAGCACCGCTGGCTGACGGTGCGCTTTCACTCAAAGCTGCTGGCAGCCTTCTTCCGCGCCGTGCTGGGAGCGGGCTTCCGGGGGAAGCGCCTCCCAGGGTGGGTGCTGCGCCTGCCCGCTGAGCTGCAGCGCGAGCTGCTCATCGGGCTCTTCCGCGGCGACGGCTGCATCTTCCCCAACGGCCACAACGTGAACGTCAAGCTTGTGCTCTCGAACCTCGCGCTCATCCACGCGGCGCAGACCCTGCTGTTGCGCCAAGGGCTGGTCCCCACCCTGCGGGTGGAGAGCCGCCCCAAGGGGGCTACGGCACAGCCGTTCGGCGTGTACATCAGCGGCGTTAAGGCCGTCGCGTTGGCGCGGGCGATCGCCGGGCGTCCCTACGAGCACAACGGCCTCGAGTGGAAGCGCTATCGCGTCTTGAACGACGGGACGGTGCTCCTCCCCATCACCCGCATCGAGGAGCGCGCCTACGGCGATGAGGTCTTCAACCTGGAGGTCGCCGAGGACCACAGCTACGCGGCGAACTTCGTGGCCGTGCACAACTGCTTCGTCGTCCCCGTTGAGGACACGATGGAAGGCATCTTCGAGGCCGTAAAGAGCATGGCGCTCATCCAGCGGACGGGCGGCGGGACGGGCTTCTCGTTCTCCCGGCTGCGGCCGAAGGGCGACGTGGTCGCCTCCACGGGCGGGGAGGCGTCGGGCCCCGTCTCGTTCATGAAGATCTTCGACTGCGCCACGGAGCACATCAAGCAGGGGGGCAAGCGCCGCGGGGCCAACATGGGCGTCCTGCGGGTTGACCACCCCGACATCCTCGAGTTCATTACAGCCAAGCTCGACGAGAGGACGCTGCAGAACTTCAACATCTCCGTGGGCGCGACGGACGCCTTCATGGAGGCCGTAAAGCGCGACCGGCGCTACGAGCTGATCCACCCGCGGACGGGGAAGGCCGTAAGGACATTAAGGGCCAAGCAGGTCTTCGACGCGATCTGCGAGGCGGCCTGGCGGACGGGCGACCCCGGCCTGCTCTTCCTCGACACGATCAATAAGGCCAACCCGACGCCGCACATCGGCGCGATCGAAGCCACGAACCCGTGCGTCACGGGCGACACGTGGGTGCTCACGGCGGAGGGACCGCGCCAGGTGCGGGAGCTGGTGGGGCGGCCCTTCGTGGCCGTGGTGAACGGGCGGGAGCATCGAGCTTCGGGCTTTTGGAAGACGGGGGAGCGCCCCGTCCTTCGGGTGGAGACGGACCGCGGCTTCTGCGTGCGGCTCACGGCCGAGCACCGCGTGCTGGTCGAGCGGGAGCGGACCCGATACCGCAGGCGAGTGGAGTGGGTGCCCGCTCAAGAACTGAAGCCGGGCGACCGCCTCGTGCTGCACGACCATCGCGGCTACGCCTGGGGAGGCCCTGGGACGTTTGAGGAAGGCTGGCTCCTGGGCCAGATGGTCGGCGACGGGGGCTACAACCCCGACAAGTACTCGGGCTACGTCTGCTTCTGGGGCGAGCACAAGGAGGCCATGGCCCGGCGGGCCGCCGAGCGGATTCGGGCGCTGCCCTATCGGGTGCGCGCCGACTTCGTGGGCTTAAAGCCCCAATCCAAGGGCACAGCCCTGCGGGTCGCGGCCCGCGCCCTCGACCGCCTGGCCGAGGGGAAGCTCGAGCCCGGGACCAAAGCCCTCCGGCCCGAGCTGGAGCGCCTGAGCAGCGAGTTCTACCGGGGGTTCCTGCAGGGGCTCTTCGACGCCGACGGCAGCGTCCAGGGGACGCCCCAGAAGGGGCTCAGCGTCCGGCTCACCCAGCGCGACCTAGACCGCTTGCGGGTGGTGCAGCGGATGCTCGCCCGCCTGGGGATCGTCTCCACGATCTACACGAACCGCAAGCCGCCGGAGCTGAAGCCGTTGCCCGACGGGCACGGCGGCGAGCGGCTTTATCCCACCCGGGGCTTCCACGAGCTGGTCATCTCGCGGGACAACGTGGCGGAGTTCGCCCGCCGGGTGGGCTTCTCCGACCCCGCGAAGCGCCAAGCCCTGGATCGCGCCTTGCGCTCTCTGAAGCGAAAGCCCTATCGGGAGCGCTTTACGGCCCGCGTGACGGCCGTCGTCCCGGAGGGGGTGGAGCCCGTCTACGACTGCGCCGTCGAGGGGGTGAACGCCTTCGACGCCAACGGCCTCGTCGTCCACAACTGCGGCGAGCTCCCGCTGCTCCCCTGGGAAGCCTGCAATCTGGGCTCTATTAACTTGGCTCACATGCTCAAGGAGCGCGACGGGCGCGTCGAGCTGGACGAGGAGAGGCTCAGAAGGACGATTCGGGTCGCCGTCCGCTTCCTCGACGACGTGGTCGAGGTGAACAAGCTGCCGCTCCCCGAGATCGAGCAGATGGTCCGCGGGAACCGAAAGATCGGGCTCGGGGTGATGGGCTTCGCCGAGCTGCTGATCCGCCTGGGGGTGCCCTACGACTCCGAGGAGGCCGCCCGGGTCGCGGAGCGGATCGCCCGAATTCTCGACGAGGAGTCGCTCCGGGCGTCTCAGGAGCTGGCCGAGGAGCGGGGGGCCTTCCCCTTCTGGAAGGGGAGCGTGTATGAGGCCAAGGGGCTCAAGGTGCGGAACGCCACCCGGCTGGCGATCGCGCCCACGGGGACGATCAGCATCATCGCGGGGACGAGCGCCAGCATCGAGCCGCTGTTCGCGCTGGCCTACAGGCGCACGGGGGTGCTGGGGGGCCAGACCCTCTACGAGGTCAACCCGCTGCTCGTCGAATACCTGGAGCGGCACGGCTTGGACGCCCACAAGATCGTCGAGCGGGTGATGGAGACGGGGACGCTCAAGGGCGTCCCGGAGGTGCCCGAGGCGCTGAAGCGCCTGTTCGTGACGGCGCTGGAGATCCCGCCGGAGAAGCACCTGGCCATCCAAGCCGCGTTCCAGAGGCACGTGGACAACTCCGTCTCGAAGACGATCAACCTCCCCCAGGAGGCCACGGTGGAGGACGTCCGCAACGCCTACGGGCGGGCCTGGGAGCTGGGCTTAAAGGGGATCACGATCTACCGCTACGGGAGCAAGGCGCAGCAGGTGCTGGAGCTGGGCGCGGACGAGGAGGCCCACCACTACGAGCACGCCAGCAAGTGCGACCCGGAGGAGTGCCGGATTTAAGCTATGTCGTCCGCGCGTCGAGGACCTTGATGCCCTTGTTCTTCAGCTCCTTGACGATGGGGCGCCAGTCGTACAAATCCATCCGCAGCACCACGACGTTCCGGTCCTCCGAGGTGCGGCATTCCTCGCAGGTCACGATGCTTAAGACGTTCGCGTCGTGGGCCTTGAGAACCTCCAGGGCCTCCAACAGGGCCCCGGGTCGGTCCTCCAGCTCGAGGGTCAGGCGCGTCCCGTCCCGGCGCACCCCCAAAAGCTCGATGAAGATGTCGAAGATGTCCGACTCGGTGATGATCCCCACCAGCTTGTCCGTGTCCTCAACCACGGGGAGGCCGCCGACCTTGTTCTTGCGCATGAGGTGGGCCGCCTGCTCGATCGGCTCATCGGGGGAGACGGTGATCAGCTCGTCCAGCGGGGTCATGATCTCCTCCACGGTGATCCGGGCCAGGAGGTAGTTGAGCTCCCAGATGCTCAGGGAGGTGGCCCCGGACGGCCCGGCCTCCTGGATGTCCCCTTGGGTTACGATGCCGACGAGCTTCCCGTTCTTCAGGACGGGGAGCCGCCGGACCATGTGCTGCTTCATGATGTCCCGGGCCTCCATGATGGGCACGTCGGGAGAGACGGTGACCACGTCCTTCGTCATCCACATGCGCACGAACATCTCGCTGGATCGGCCTCCTTCCGCTCGGATTCTCTCCGCCTGGGCTTCCGGTCTGCCCCGCCGGCTCCGGAGGATTGTAATCGATGGGGATTTGCCCCCGCAATGATCCCCATCAGCGACCCGAGAACGGGATCCCGTAGAGGAACGCGTAGACGATCCAGCCCGTGATCACGACGTAGAGCCACACAGGGAGCGTGACCCGGGCGAGGCGCTTGTGGCCGGAGAACTCCCCGCGGAGGGCCCGTCGCAGGGTCAGCAGCACCAGGGGGACGATCCCCACCGCCAGGGCCATGTGGGAGAGGAGAATCCCCAAGTACAGGGTCCGCACCCACCCCTCCCCCTCGAAGGGCTTGGACCCCAGCAGCGCCCAGCGGATCCCATAGACGACGAGGAAGAGCCCGGCAAAGCCCGTGGCCGTGAGCATCGAGCGCTTGTGGTACGCCACGTTTCCCCGTTTGATGAAGTAGAACCCCACGAGCAGGGCGATCCCGCTGACCCCGATGATCGCCGTGTTGAGAAGCGGAAGCCACCGCTCCATCGCCTCCACCGCCTATCCCCCCCCGCCGCCCGCGCCCCCGGCCCGGACGCTGAGGAACATCGCCAGGGAGAGGGCCGGAAGGTAGACCAGGGAGAACAGAAACACCGAGCGGGCGAGCCGCTCGCGCGCCGGGCCCGAGGGAAGCCGCAGGCCCCTTACGGCGAGGAGGAGAAATCCGAGCCCGAGGAGCAGCGCTACGACCGGGTACGGCCCCCCGACGAGCCCCAGCGGGTACAGCAGCAGCGACACGGGGATGAGGGCCCCGGTGTGCAGCACGACCTGCCGCCAGGTAGGGTCCTCGCCCGCGACGATGGGCAGGAGCGGAAGGCCCGCGCGGGCGTACTCCTCGCGCTTGTAGAGGGCCAGGGCCCAGAAGTGCGGGATTTGCCACAGGAAGAGGATCCCGAACAGGACCCAAGCCCCGGGGTCGAGGCGTCCCGTCACCGCGGCCCAGCCGATCATCGGGGGCAGCGCCCCCGTGACCCCGCCCACGAGGATCGCCCACGGGGTGGTGCGCTTGAGCACGGTGTAGAAGGGCACGTAGGCCAAAAGGGCCCCCACCGCAAGGGCTGCGGAGAGGGCGTTCACCCGAAGCGCCAGGGCGAGGATCGCGGAAAGACCCAAGAGGAGCCCCCAGAGGAGGGCCTCCACCGGTCGAAGGCGTCCGGCGGGAAGGGGGCGGCCCCGGGTGCGGGGCATGCGCCGATCCAGCTCCCGGTCGAGGTAGTTGTTGAGCGAAGCGGCCGCGGCGGCGGCCAAGCCCGTCCCCAGCAGGGTCCACAGCGCCACCCCCAGGGGCAGGGCGCCCCCGGAGGCGAGCCACAGGCCCGCCAGGGTGGTAAACAGCACCAGGGAGACGATGCCCGGCTTCGTCAGCGAGGCGTAATCGCTCAGAACCTGCCGGAGGGCCGCCCCCCACCCGGCGGCCTTGCCGTCGCGTTCCTCCCGGGGAATGGCCGAGGACATGGGGGCATTGTACCCGATCGCGGGAACCCCGTAAAACGGGAGCCCCGCCCCGGGACCGTCCGTGCCGGGCCGGGGCGGGGGTCACTCGCCGTGACAACCTTCCGTGACAACCTAGGCGGTTACTTCACCTTGATCTCGATCGTCTCCGGCTTGCGGAGGGACTTCTTCAAGGGGACCTCGACCTTGAGGATCCCGTTCTCGAAGTGGGCCTCGATCTTCTTGGCGTTCTGGGCCGCCTCCTCCGGGAGCTGGAAGACCCGCTGGATCCGGCCGTAGCGGCGCCCCATGTAGTAGTAGTCCTCCTCGTCGACCTCCTCCGTGCGCTTGACCTCGGCGGTGATCACCAAGCGGCCGTCCTGGACGCGCACGGAGACGTCGTCCTTGGTCACGCCGGGGAGCTCCGTCTCGAAGACGAGCTTGCCGTCCTTCTCGTAGATGTCGGTGGCCCCCCAGGAGAGGCGCCCTACCGGCCGCACGGTCGCGCGCTCCCGGTCGCCGTTGCCCGCGCTCACGCCGAACCATGGGCCGAAGAGGCGATCCTCCAGCTCCTCGAAGTCGCGGCGGATCTCCTCCAGCAGCCGGAACGGGCTCCACCGATCGCGCAGCTCCAGCATCGCCATCCGCCTCACCTCCTTTTTAGCAGTCTCATGTCTTGATTGCTAATTCTTCGCCCGTATTATACCGGCGCCGGGGCGGGCCGTCAAGGGTCGTTGGCAGTCCCGGTGTGAGTTTGCTAAATTGGGGGCGGGAGGTGAGCGCGGTGATCGGCGAGATCCTCGTGCTGTTGATCCTGTTGGGGATCTTGGTGCTGGCCCTGGGCACGATCTTCGGGGCGGATCTTACCCATCGCCCGCGGGGCCGGGCGCGGTCTTGATCAAAGCTCCGCCCGCAGCGGGGCGGGCTGGGGGCGGGTCCGCAGGGCCGCGTGCGTGTAGGCGTAGACGAGCGTCCCCAGCAGCAGCAGGGCCACGGCCAGGTGCGTCGTGGTCACGTGGGGCTGAAGGAGCGTCTGCACGGAGAGGATCCCCAGCCCGATCTGGACCACGACGAGCACCAGGGCCAGGAGCCCCGCCCGCCGCAGGCCGGGCTCCCCCGCCAGGCGCCGAAGCCGCACCGCGGCGGCGTGGACGAGCCCCAGCACGACGAGCGCCATCAGTCGGTGGAGGAAGTGCACCGTCACCGAGAGGTACTCCGAGGGCCAGCAGACAATGGGGTGGGGGCAGGCGAGCCCCGCCCCGATGTGGCGCACGTACGCGCCCAGCACCATCTGAAGGAAGGTCGCGAGCGCCGCAGCCCCCAGCAGCCCCAGGGGCAACGGGGGGCCGCCCGCGGCCGCGGGGGTGGGCGACGCGGACGGGGATTGGACGACAAAAAGCGCGATGAGCACGGCGAAGAGGGCCGTCCCCACCGCCAGGTGGGCCGTCGAGACGGCCGGGGGCAGCTCCAGCCGCACGGTGATCGCCCCCAGAACGACCTGAACGGCGAGCAGGACGAGGGCCCCGGCCGCCAGCGCGGGGCTCCTCCGCCAGGCGACGAGTCCGGCCCCCAGCACCAGGAGGCCCGTGATCGCGGCCACCAGCCGGTGGAGCCACTCCCAGAAGACCTCGGGCGAGTCGAAGGAGGGGATCCAGCGGCTGTTGCAGCGCGGCCACTCGTCCCCGCAGCCCAGCCCCGAACCTGTGGCGCTCACCAGGCCCCCGAGGACCATCAGGAGGAACACGCCGACGATCGCGCTTGCGGTTAACGCTCTTTGGGCCATGAGTTCAATTCCCTCTTGGGCCCCCCTTCGTCGTCCCCCCGCTCGGCATCCGCGGCCCGCACGGCCTTGTAGATTCTATACCCCAGGAGCCCGAAAAGCACATACGGCACGAGAACGATCAGGTAGAGGGCCCAAGCGTTGGGGCCAAAGAGGTCGTCAATCCCCTGGCGCAGGTCGTGGTGGGCCCACGCCGTCTCCCCCAACAGCGCGACGGCAAGCCCCACCGCCCCCCCAATCGGCACGGTCGGCCCAGGACGGCGGCTTCGGCTTCGGGTCATGGCCTCCCCTCCTCCCCCGCTCGCAGCTATCCCCCGTAGAAGAGCGTCCGGATGTCCCGGACGTAGACCCCTTCGCCGATGGCGAAGACGACCAGCGCGATGAGCAACAGCAGCGGGAGGAGCACGGTGTAGACGAGGCTGGGGCGCTCGAACTTAAGGTGCATGTAGTACCCCACGCCCAGCCAAGCCTGGACGAGCGCCAGGAGCAGCAGCAACGCCCGCCGCAGCCCGACCGGCTCGATCTTCAGCAGGAAGATCCCGTAGAGGAGGACGCTGATCGTCAGGATGGCCACCCAGGCCCGGACCAGCGTGCCCACGGCGTACGCCTCGGCGCGTTCGTTCGGGTTGCGTTCGCCCATAAGCACCACCCTCACCAGAGATAGAGCAGGGTAAAGAGGAAGATCCACACGATGTCCACGAAGCCCCAGTACAGCCCGGCGATCTCGACGGGGCCGTAGTCCCCGCGGCGCTCGTAGACCCCCCGGGCGATCCGGACTGCCACGATCGCCAGATAGAGCACCCCGATGGAGACGTGGAGCCCGTGGAAGCCCGTGAGCATGAAGAACGAGGCCCCGAACTGGGGCGCACCCCAGGGGTTGGCCCAGGGGCGGACGCCCTCCCGCAGGAGGTTGGTCCACTCCACCGCCTGCATCCCGACGAAGATCGCCCCCAGCAGGGCGGTGAGGCCCACAAAGAGGGCTGCGCGCTTGCGGTCGCCCCGGAAGCCGTAGGCGACGCCCAAGGCCATCGTCCCCCCGCTGCTCATCAAGATAAGCGTCATCAGGAACACGAAGAGCAGGGGGACCTCCGCGCCCCCGACGTGCAGGGCGAACACCTTCCCCGTGTCGGGCCAGGGCAGGGTTGCCGCCGCCCGGGCGGCCAGGTAGCTGATGAGAAACGTCCCGAAGACGAACGCGTCCCCCAGGATGAAGAGCCACATCATCGCCTTGCCCCAGCTCATGGGGAAGGTGCGCCGATCCGCGGCCCAGTCGGCCTTAAGCCCCCGAAGCGCCTCTTGCTCCATCCCGTCCTCGCCTCCTCCGTTGTGTTGCGCTCGATCAGGTCAGCCAGAAGAGCCCCAGCATCGCGGCCCAGACCCCGAGCAAGAAGTGCCAGTAGGTCGCGGCCAGCTCGATGCGCAGCGGGGCCGCGGGCTCCCAGGCGCGGAACATCCGAACCGTGGCGCGGCCCCAAACGAGGAGCCCCCCGAGCACGTGGAGCCCGTGCAGGGCCGTCAGCAGGTAGAAGAAGCTGCTCGCCGGGTTGGTGGCCAGGAAGTACCCCCACGCGGCGAGCCTCCCCCAAGCCAGGAGCTGCCCCACCACGAACAGCAGCGCAAACGCCCCCCCCAGGATCCAGGCCCCGCGCGCCGTGGCCACCTCCCGGGCGCGCGCCGCCCGGCGGGCCACCTCCAGCGCGAGGCTCCCCAGCAGGAGCCACAGGGTGTTCACCCACAGGATGCCGGGCTTCGGAAGGTGCTCCCAGTCGGGCAGGCCCATGCGCACCAGGTAGGCGCTCCCGACGAGCGCGAAGAGCATCGTCGCAGCGGCCAGAAAGAGCCACAGCCCCAGCTTCGCCGTGGGAAAGGGGAGCGCCCCGTGGGACGGGGAGAAGCCCCGGCCGTCGCCGTCCCCGCCGCGGCCGTTCCACCGCAGCGGGGGAGGGATTGCGGGCCCCTGGGACTTGAGATTGGGCTTCGCGTCCGCGTCCGCGAGCACCGGAGCGCTCATGCGCCCGACCCCTCCTCGGGTTGCGGTTCCGACTTCGCGGCCTTCGCAGCCTTCGCGGCCGCGGCGGGCTGGGGCTCGGGCTCGGTCTGGGGGACGAAGTCGCGGGGCGCGCCGGGGAGGCTGTAGTCGTAGGCCCAGCGGTGCACCACGGGCAGCTCAGGCCCCCAGTTCCCGTGCGGCGGCGGGGTGGTGGGCGTCTGCCACTCCAGGGTCGTGGCCCCCCAGGGGTTGCCCTCGGCCCGCTTCCCGCGCAGCGCGCTCCAGATCATGTTAAAGACGAACAGCAGCTGGGCGGCGCCCACGGCCAGCGCCGCCACGGTCATCAGGACGTTGAGGCCCTGCACGGAGGGGGGCAGGGTCTCCACGGCCGCAAAGGAGAAGTACCGCCGCGGAAGCCCCATAAAGCCCATCCAGTACATGGGGAAGAAGATCAAGTACGCGCCCACGAACGTCACCCAAAAGTGCACCTTCCCCAGCGTCTCGTTGTACATCCTCCCCACGGCCTTGGGGAACCAATGATAGATCCCCGCCAGGATGGCGAAGATGGCGGAGACCCCCATCACCAGGTGGAAGTGGCCCACGACGAAGTAGGTGTCGTGGAGCGGGACGTCCGCGATCACGTTCCCCAGGAAGAGGCCCGTAAGCCCCCCGGCCACGAACGTGCTCACGAACCCGATGGCGAACAGCATCGGGGTGGGAAAGCGCAAATTCCCCCGCCACAGCGTGAGCAGCCAGTTGTACGTCTTGACCGCCGAGGGGATGGCGATCACCACGGTGGCGGCGGCGAACCAGAACCCGAAATAGGGGTTCATCCCGCTCACGAACATGTGGTGGGCCCACACCACGAAGCTGATCCCCCCGATGGCCAACAGCGCCCACACCATCGCCCGATACCCGAAGATCGGCTTGCGGGCGTGGTTGGCCAAGATGTCCGAGACGAGCCCCATCGCGGGCAGGATCACGATGTAGACCTCGGGATGGCCGAAGTACCAGAACAAGTGCTGGAACAACAGCGGGTTGCCCCCCTCGCGCCCGAGCTGCTGGCCGAAGACGTTGACGATGGGGATGAAGAAGCTCGTCCCAAACAGGCTGTCGAGCAGGAGCATCACGCCGCCGACGAAGAGGGCGGGAAACGCCAAAAGGGCCAGGACGGCCCCGACAAAGATCCCCCACACGGAGAGCGGCAGGCGCATGAGGGTCATGCCCTGAGTGCGCAGCTGCAGCACCGTGGTGATGTAGTTGAGGCTGCCCATCGTCCCCGAGGCCACGAAGACGGCGATGGAGAGGAGCAGCAGCCGAACCCCCCAGCCCGCGCCGGGGGAGGCGCCCTCCAAGACAGATTGAGGCGGGTAGAGGGTCCAGCCCGCCCCCGAGGCCCCGCCCGCCACGAAGAACGCCGCGAACAGCAGGATCACGGAGACGAAGTACGTCCAATAGCTGAGCATGTTCAAGAAGGGGAAGGCCATGTCGCGGGTGCCGATCATGAGCGGGATCAGGTAGTTGCCGAAGCCCCCCAGCAGCAGGGCCGTAAGGAGGTAAATGACCATGATCATCCCGTGCTGGGTCATGAACTGCAAGTACGAGTCCGGCTGCACGATCGACACGCTGCCGGGGAATCCCAACTGCAGGCGGATCAGCCAGCTGAAGACGAGCCCCACGGCCCCCACCAGGAGGGCGGTCACCGTGTACTGGATCGCGATGACTTTGTGGTCCTGGCTGAAGACGTACTTCGTCCAGAAGCTCGTCGGCTCGTGGGCGTGATGGAGCCCGCTTTCGGCGTGCTTTGCGGAAGTCCCCCCCATGGTTTTCTCCCCCCGTTTTCTGCCTCGCTTGCCCGCGCTAATCCTGCGCCGGGACGAAGGCTTGCGAGACGGTCGTTTGCCTGCGGAGCCAATCCTGGAACTCCGCCTCGGATTCCACGACGATGGAGCTCTTCATGTTGAAGTGGCCGATCCCGCACAGCTCCGCGCATAAAAGCTCGAAGGTGCCCGTCTTCTCGGGAACGAACCAGACCTGGGTGAGGAGCCCGGGCACGGCGTCCATCTTCACGCGGAACTCCCGAACGTAGACGCTGTGGAGGACGTCCTTGGCCCGGATCTTGAACAGCACGGGACGTCCCACGGGCAGGTGGAGCGGGCTTCCGGGGAAGACGAGCACGTCGTCCCCGGCCTTGGGATCGGAGGTGTCCACCCCGAAGGGGTTCTGGGCGAAGAGTTCGGGGTCGGCGCGGCCCAGCTCCCCGTCCGCGCCGGGCAGGCGATAGCCCCAGGCCCACTGCTGCCCCAGCACCTCGACGACCAGGGGGTCCGGGGGCGGCTGGATGAAGCGGGAGTAGACGAAGAGCCCCGGCGCGAGCAGGATGACGATTCCCAGCGCGGTCACCCCGATGAGGAGCTTCTCCAGCTTGGGGTTGTCCGGGATGAACTCGGCCCGCTTCGCCCGAGCCCTCCGGTAGCGGACGACGAAGTACGCGATGACGGCGTGGACGGCCACGAAGGCGATCCCGGTGATCACCAACGTGATCACCAGCATCATGTCGATGGCCCCCCAGTTGGAGGCGAGCGGCGGCAGCCACCAGATCCCGAGCACGGTGACCCCCACCGCGGCCGCTACCAGCAGAACGATCACGATTGCGAGTGCCGGACCCTGCATGGCTAAGATTGTAGCCGATGGCCGCCGGCACGTGCAAATAGGTTGCGTTCGCCCTTACGCGTTGCGCGAAGGCGCGCGCAGCCACCGCTCCAGGGGCTCCGTGGAGCGGACGCGGTGCGCTCCCCGCTCCTCGAACCTCCGGAAGGCCGCCTCGGCCGCGTCCGTGTAGTCGATGGTACCGGGGACCACCACGGGCGAGGTGCAGTCCTCGAGCAAATAGAGCCTTTGGGCCAGTCCCTGAGCGCGTGCCCGCTCGTCCTGCAGGAGGTCCTCCACGGTCCAGGCCACGCAGTGGCTCTTGGCCTGGCCCGCGACGATCACGGCGTCGTACTTGAGCAGCTCGTCTATGAGCCGGGTGTTCCGCTCGGCGACGGGGTTCCCCAGGTGATCGCTCTGCACCTCCGGGCCGAGGGCGGAGTAGTACTCCGTCAGGGGATGATCGCCCTTGACCTGGAAGCCGGGCTGGGCGACCCGCGCCACGCTGTGGAAGAAGATCGCCTCCTCCACGGCCGGGACGAGGGCGTGGCCGATCCCCCCCAGCATCGCGTGGTAGGGCCAGATCGTGAGTTGATACTTCCCTGTCTGCTCCAGTTGGTGTGTGTAGTGCAGCAGATACTCCCGAGCGTATCCCTCGTGGAGCCCCAGGGCGGCGGCGGCCGCGGGGTTTACGCGCCACCGCCCCTGCTCGACGTCCTCGGCGGAGATGAGCGTGAAGGGCTCGGGGTGCTCGCCCGCCTCGTTCATCAAGAAGATCGCGTGGAAGATCTGGATCGCCTGGTGGGTGTCCATCGTGGGGAGGATTCGGGTGATCGACCCCAGGTTGCGATAGATGAACTCGCAGAGGCGGCGGTTGTCGTCCACGGCCCCGGTGCCGGAGCGCCCCGCCACAAAGAGCTCAAAGTCGGGCAGGCAGAAGGTGTTCTGGACGTCCACTAACAGCAGGGCCACCCGAAACTCGTCTTCTGCAGCGGGGCGGATGTCGTGCTCCTTGGCCCACCGGCGGGCCTCCTGGGCGCGCTCTTGGTAGGGGACCCGCCAGACCTCCCCCACCTTGCCGGGATCGTAGTGAGGAGGAACCGGAAGTTCCCTGCTCGTCATGGTGCATTCCCCCCATTTCACGGCCTTTTCAGGATGTCATGGGTTCCCACTCTGCGCAAAATAGCGACTCTCTGGGACTCGCCCTCCACTTTCCACTCAAAGGTGATCCGGTACGCTCGCGTTACGGATAGCTCCCAGATTCGCTTGTGGCCCTTCATTCTCTTGACTCGCAGCGACGGATGCTGTGGGTTCTTCGTGAAAAGCTCAAGCTTGTTCCAAACTTTTGCCTGGAGGGGCTCTGGGAGTCTTGCCAGATCTTTGTAGAAGCGCCGGGTGGGGGCAAGCTTATTCCTCGCGCTCGGCGAATTCATCCTTCAGGGCTTGGAAATACTTTTTCATTTCTTCCGCAGAGGTGAAGGGTCCAAAGACGCGGCCGGCGCGGATGTCCTCATCTGCCTCCCGTTCCCCCTCCTGCCACTCCTCCGTCCAGAACCAGCTCTGTCCCGGATCCCTCCGTGCCTCAGGGACGAGCACGATGTGTCCGTTTTCCACCCGGATCCAAAGCCGATCGCCCGGCTGCAGGCAAAGGGCCTCCCGAATCCCCTTGGGAATCGTCACCCGCCCATCGGCTCCCACTTTCGCGGTCTTCGTCCCTCGGGCCATGAAGCTCACCTCAAAGGGAGGGTACCACCTTCCCGGGAAGCCGTCAAAGGGTTGCCTTTGTGTGCGAAATTTCGTATCATTGGACGTCGAATGCTCCGAGTGCGTCTTGTCTGTCTTGTCGATCGCAACCCGAACCGCCCGAGGAGTGTGATCCATGAGCCGCATTGAGCGAACCCACATCGAAGACGAGATGCGGGAGAGCTACATCAACTACGCCATGAGCGTCATCCGGGGGCGCGCCATCCCGGATGTGCGCGACGGCCTCAAGCCCGTCCAGCGCCGCATCCTCTACGCGATGCACCAGCTGGGTTTGGCCTCCAACCGCCCTCACCGTAAGTGCGCCCGTATTGTGGGGGAAGTAATGGGAAAATATCACCCCCACGGGGATCAGGCCATCTACGACACCCTGGTCAACATGGCCCAGCCGTTCTCGTACCGCTACCCCCTGATCGACGGCCAGGGAAATTTCGGCAGCCTCGACGGGGACGAACCGGCCGCGATGCGCTACTGCGTGACGGGGGATACCCTCATTGCCACCCACAAGGGACTGATCCCCATCCGCGAACTCGGGGACCCTGAGCGGGGGGTGGACCAAGAGGTCCGGGTGAAGGTCCTCTCGCGGGATCGTCGGGTCCAGCGGGCGGGTCGCTGGTTCGACTGCGGCGAGCACCCCACGCTCCGGGTGCGCACCCGCAGCGGCTACGAGTTTACCGGGACCTACAACCACCCCGTCCTCACGTGGAGTCGGGACCCGGACGGGCGTCCCCGGTTCCAATGGAAGACCCTGGACCGGCTCCGGTTGGGGGACTACCTCGTCTTGGACCGCACCCCGGACCTCCTCTGGCCGGAGGAGCCGGTGGATCTCAAGCCATACCATCCCGAAATCCCGAGGGGCTCCCGCCGGAAAGCCCACAAGCTCCCCGAGCACATCGACGAGGACCTAGCCCTTCTCTTGGGAGCCCTGGTGGCCGAGGGGACCGTCGCCTCCGAGCGGTTGGAGTTTACGAGCACGCCGGGGGCGTTCGCGGAGCGCTTCCAAGAGGCGTGGGAGCGGGTCTTCCCCACCTGCCGCCTCCACGTCTTCGAGCGGGAGCCGGTCGGCTACGGGCGCAAGCCCTTCCTCCAGATGCAGGTGGTCGCTCAGCACGTGGTCCGCTTCTTCCATCGGCTGGGGCTTAAGCCGGGCCGCGCCCGCGAACGGGAGCTTCCCCCTCTTATTTTGCGCTCTCCAAAGCGGGTGGTCGCCTCCTTCCTGCGGGCGTACTTCGAGGGCGACGGGGCCGTCGAGCGCTGCGGGCGCAGTCTCCTGCGGGTGAGCGCCCACTCGGCCAGCGAGCGGCTCCTCCGGCAGCTCCAGGTGCTGCTGTTGCGATTTGGGATTGTAAGCCAGCTGCGCTCCGGGCGGGGGAAGACCGGAAGGCTCCTCATCACCGGCAGGGAGAACCTCCAACGGTTCGCCGCCGAGGTCGGCTTCCTCTCCCCGGAGAAGTCCCAAGCCCTGCAGGAAGTCGTGAGCTGCTTCTCGGGTCGTGCCCTCTCCCGTACGGATTTCGTCCCCTTCCTGGCGGACTTCGTCCGCGCCCACGCCCGGCGGGAGCGCGGCTGGCTGAGCAAGCACAACTTCGACCGTCCCCCCCGTCTGCTCGAGGCGTGGCCGCGACTCCGGCGGGCCCTTCCCGCCCCCGCGGTCGCGACGATCGCTCCCCTCGTGGAGATGAACTATTTGTTCGAACCCGTCGTGCGCATCGAGCCCGCCGGACGGCAGCGGGTCTACTCCCTGCGCGTGGAGAGCGAATGCCACTCCTTCTGGGGCAACGGGTTTATCCATCACAACACCGAGGCCCGGCTCTCCCCCATCAGCGAGGAGTTCTTGCGGGAGATCGACGAGGAGACCGTCGATTTCACCCCCAACTTCGATGACTCTTTAGAAGAGCCTGTGGTGCTCCCCGCCCGGGTGCCCAACCTCCTGATTAACGGGTCCTGGGGCATCTCCGTGGGGATGACCACCCAGATCCCGCCCCACAACCTGGGCGAGATCGTGGACGCCTTGGTGCATTTGATCGAGCACCCCGAGGCCGACTGGGACGACCTGAAAGCCTTCATTCAGGGGCCCGACTTCCCCACCGGCGGGCTCATCTTGGGCCGGGAGGGCTTCGAGGAAGCGTATCGCACGGGCGAGGGCAAGATCCGCGTCCGCGCCCGGGCCACCGTCGAGGACGATCGCATCGTCGTCACCGAGATCCCCTACCAGGTCCGAAAGTCCACCATCGTGGAGACGATCGCCAACAAGGTCCGCTCCGGGGTGCTGGACGAGATCGCAGACCTCCGGGACGAGTCCGACCGTGAGGGATTGAGGATCGTCATCGAGCTCAAGCGCACGGCCAACCCCCAGGTCGTGCTCAACAAGCTCTACAAGTACACCCCCCTGGAGTGGACCTTCGGGGCCAACTTCCTGGTGATCGTCGACGGCAACCCGCGCAAGCTCTCCCTCAAGGAGCTTTTGGGTGCGTTTTTGGCCCACCGGCGTGAGGTCGTCCGCCGCCGGACCACTTATAGATTGCGAATCGCCCGCGAGCGGGCCCATATCTTGGAGGGGCTCCTCGTCGCCCTGGAGCACCAGGACGAGATCATTCAGCTGATCCGCGCGGCCCATGAGCCCCAGGAGGCCCTGCAGCAGCTCCAGGAGCGCTACGAGCTCTCGGAGACCCAGGCCGACGCCATCCTGAGGATGCGCCTGCGGCAGCTCACGGGCCTCGAGCGCGAGAAGATCCAGCAGGAATACGAAGAAAAGAAGCGTGAGATCGCGGAGTATGAATCGATCCTAGCCAGCCCCGAGAAGCTCGACGGGATCCTCCGCGACGAGCTCTTGGAGATCAAGGAGAAGTACGCCGATCCCAGGCGCACGGAGATCGTCTCCGAGGCCGGGGACCTGGAGATCACGGAGGAGTCCCTCGTCCCCGATATGGACCTTTTGGTGGGCGTCTCGGCCAAGGGGTACGTGAACGCCCCCCGGGAGGACGTCTTCCGCCGGCAGCACCGCGGGGGCAAGGGCGTGATCGCCATGCGCCTGCGCGAAGGCGATGCCCTCAAGCACATCTTCACCTGCAACGCGCGGGACAACTTGCTGATCTTCACCAGTGCCCACAAGGCGTACAAGCTCAAGGCGTATCAGCTCCCCTCGGCGCGGCGGGACTCCAAGGGCGAAAACTTACGCTCTTTGATCGGGATGTCCCCCGACGAGGAGGTTTTAGCCCTCCTGCCCCTGCCCTCCTTAACGGAGGAGGAGGTCGCTCAGCGCTACTGTCTGATGGTGACCGCGGGCGGGATCACGAACCGCAACGAGCTTGTGGACTACGTAAACGCCCACTCCAGCGGCATCATCGCCATCAACGCGGAGCCGGGGGACCACATCGTGGACGTCGCCGTCACCGACGGGCGGGGGGATGTGATCCTAGCGAGCGCGAAGGGACAGACGATCCGCTTCCCCGAATCCCAGGTGCGCCTTACGGGCCGCCCCTCCAAGGGCGTGATCGGGATGCGCCTTGTGCCCGGGGATCGGGTGGTGGCCATGAGCGTGATCGAGCCCAACGACCCGCGCGACAAGCTCCTGATCGTCACGGAGAAGGGCTTCGGCAAGCGGACCCCCATCGCGGAGTTCCCCAAGCAGAACCGCGGCGGCAAGGGGGTGCTGGGCATCAAAGTCGGCCCCAAGACGGGGGAAGTGGTCGCCATCAAGAAGGTCAAGGACGACGACGAGGTGATGATCACCACCCGGCAGGGGAAAATTATCAGAATCGCCGCCGGGGACGTGCGCGTGGTGAGCCGCTACGCCCTGGGCGTCAAGGTGATTGACCTTGACCCCGGCGACCGCGTCGTCTCGATCGTGCGCCACTGCCGGGAGGACTAACGCCGAAGACTAACCCCAAAGATGCTGGACCTCAAGGCCCAACTGGAGCGCATCAAGCGCCGCACCGAGGACATCGTCCCGGAGGAGGAACTCCTCCAAAAGCTCGAACGTTCCCACAAAACGGGGAAGCCCCTGCGGGTGAAGCTGGGCATCGACCCCACGGCGCCCGACATCCACCTGGGCTTCAGCGTCGTGCTCCAAAAACTGAGGGATTTTCAAGATCTGGGCCACGTGGCGGTGCTCATCGTGGGGGATTTCACGGCCCGCATTGGGGACCCCTCCGGGAGGAAGACCACGAGGCCGATGCTCTCCCCCGAGGAGATCGAGCGCAACCTCCAGACGTACAAGGAGCAGATCTTCCGCATCCTGGACCCCGACCCCGCCAAGGTCGAGATCCGGCACAACTCCGAGTGGCTCGCCCCGATGACGTTTGAGGGGGTCTTAGAGCTTTACTCCAAATA
>JALUUA010000021.1 GCA_027021605.1 Candidatus Bipolaricaulota bacterium
CCGGCCCGTCTTCGGCTCTCCCCCCGCGGCGGGCGGGGGAGCGGCCTCCGAGAGCTCCTCGTAGACCCCCAACGCCTGGAACTTGGCGTGCCTTTGGGCCACCCGCTCCTCCGGGTCGAGGTCCTCCAGCGCGTCCAGGTGGCGCAGGAGCGCTTCTTCGAGGAGCCGGGCGGCCCGGTCGTAGTCCGTGTGGGCCCCGCCGGGCGGCTCGGGGACGATCTCGTCGATCACCCCGAGCTCTAAGAGGTGAGGGGCCGTAAGCTTCAGGGCCCGCGCGGCCTCGGGGGCCTTGGAGCGATCCCGCCAGAGGATGGCCGCGCAGCCCTCGGGGCTGATCACGGAGTAGATCGCGTTCTCCAGCATCAGGATGCGGTCGCCGACGCCGATCCCCAGCGCCCCGCCGCTACCCCCCTCCCCGAGGATCGTCACCACCACGGGGACCCGCAGCCGGAACATCTCGTAGATGTTCTGGGCGAGGGCCCCGCCGATGTGGCGCTCCTCCGCCCCGATCCCCGGGTAGGCCCCCGCCGTGTCCACAAATGTAAAGATGGGGAAGCCGAAGCGCTCGGCGAGCTTCATCGCCCGCAGCGCCTTGCGGTACCCCTCGGGATGGGCCATCCCGAAGTTGCGGCGTTGGTTCTCCTCGAGCGTGCGCCCCTTCTGGTGGCCCACGACCACCACGGTGCGCCCCGCAAAGCGAGCCAAGCCCGCGACGATCGCCGGGTCGTCCCCGTAGAGCCGGTCCCCCCGAAGCTCGTAGAAGTCGTCCATCAGCCGCTCGACGTAGTCGAGCGTGTAGGGCCGCTGGGGGTGACGGGCAAGCTTGACCCGCTCCCAGTCGTCGATCCCCTCCGCCCGGGGTTGGGCCCGGGAAGCCGCGGCGGGGTCCGCGGAGCGCAGCCGCCGGAGCTTCTCCTCGAGCTTGGCGATCTCCTCGGAGAGGTCGAGGCCGTCCAGGCGGCTGAGCTCCTTGAGCTCCTCGATCTTGCGCTCCAGCTCCGCAATGGAAGCCCTTTGGCGGGTCATGATGCCCTCGCCCTCTTTCTCGTCCCTGCCGGGCTCTTCGTCTTTGTCTTCGTCGATGCTCTCCCGGTGGATTTCCGGCCCCGGCCGTCTTCGGCCGAGGTTGCGGGGAGAGGCACAAAGAACTTCAAAATGCGGGCGATCTCCTTCTTCAAATCTTGGCGGCGTACCACGGCGTCCACGATCCCGTGCTCCAGGGCGAAGCGGTCCGTCTGGAACTCGGGGGGCAGCTCCTGGCCGATCGTCTGCTGGATGACCCGCTGCCCCGTAAACCCGATGAGGGCCCCGCGCTCGGCGATCGTGATGTCCCCCAAGCTGGCGATGCTCGCCTCCACCCCCGCCGTGGTGGGGTACGTCATCACGGAGATGAAGGGGACCCGCGCTTCTTCCAACAGATGCCGGGCGGAGGCGGTCTTGGCCATCTGCATCAGGCTCAAGATCCCCTCCTGCATCCGGGCCCCGCCCGTGGAGGAGACCAGGATAAAGGGGCACCCCTCCCGGGCCGCGGTGCGGATCCCGTGGGCGATCTGCTCCCCCATCACGCTCCCCATGCTCCCGCCGATGAAGCGAAAGTCCATGACGGCTAAGATAACGGGGATCCCCTCGATCGTGGCCCGGCCCACGATGATCTCGTTGAGCAGCCCCGTCGCCTCCTGGGCCTCCCGCAGGCTCTGGGCGTAGGGCTTGGCCCCCACGAAGTTTAAGGGGTCTTGGGCGACGATGGGCTTCGAGATGTCCTCGAACGAGCCCTCGTCCACGAGCAGCTTGATGCGCTCGCGCGCGGTGAGGAAGAAGTACTCCCCGCACTTGGGGCAGATGCTCTTGTTTTGTTCCACGCGCTTCTTGTAGACGAGCTGGCCGCACGCCTTGCACTTGAGCCAGAGCGCGTCCTCTTCTTTTCGCTTCTCGTCCAGATCGACCTTGAAGTACTGCTTGCGAAAGAGGGCCATACCTCATCCAGCCTCCCCGGCTTGTGTCTGATGAGCTTGCTGGGAGGAGGGGGCGGGAACGGCGGGCTTCCCCTGCGGGGACTGCCGTTGGAGCCGCTCGGCCACCTCGGTGGGGACGGAGATCCCCATCGATAGAACCATCCGGAAGCCCTCCTCCACGGTGATGTGGTCCAGATAGACCACATCCCGCTCGGGGACGATGAGCCAGACCCCCGTAAAGGGATTGGGGGGGCTCATGATGAAGACGGAGATGAGCCGGTCGCCGACGACCTCCTCGATCCCGGGGACGGCGGTGTTCGTCACGAACCCCACCATGTAGAGCCCCTTGCTGGGGTACTCCACCAAGACCACGCGCTTGAAGGCGCTCATGTCACGGTTGAAGACGGCGTCGGTGAGCTGCTTGACGGTGGAGTAGATCTTGCGCAGCACGGGGATGGCCAACAGCAGCCGTTCCATCCAGTGGTAGACGAGCCGCCCGACGTACATCCGCACCAGGGCCCCCACCAAGAGGATGATGAGCAGCGTAAGGAGGATGCTCAGGGCGTTGATCGCCGGCTCGGGGAGGCCCCGGCCGAAGGTGCTCCGGATGAGGCCGCCGATGTACCCGCCCGAGCCGAGCCAGCTCTCGATGAGCTTGTAGAGCAGCATCAAGAGGTAGAACGTAAGCCCGAGCGGGAGCACGACCAGGAGCCCGCTGAAGAAGATCGTCTGCAGCTTCCGTAGCATCGCGAATTCCCCTGAATTCCACTATACCCGACCGCTCGGTGGGGGTCAACCGCGAGGGCGGGAAGAGGCCGTCGTAAGCCCCACCCCCAACAGGACGATCCCGCCCCCCAGGAGCTGCAGGGGCGCGACCGGCTGCTGTTGCCACAGGTAGGCGAGGACGAACGTCACGACGGGGACGAGGTTGTTGTACACGGAGGTGCGGGCGGCCCCCACCCGCTGGACGCCCGCCGCCCAGATGACGTAGGCCACGGCGATGGGGAACACCCCCGAGTAGAGGAGCGCAAGCCAGCCCCACAGGGGCAGGTCGAGCCAGTCGGCCCGCAGCACGAAGGGCAGCGAGGGGATCCACAGGACCAGGACCCCCGGGAGGAGCGCCAGGGCGCTCACCCGAAGGGGGGAGTAGCGCTTCAGCAGGTCCTTGGAGAGGACGGTGTAGCCCGCCCAGCAGACCGCGGCCACCAACGTGAGGAGGTCCCCCAGGAACCCCGCGCTTTGGAGGGAGAAGCCGTTGGGCGAGGCCGCCGTGACGACGCCGACCCCCCCGAACGAGAGCAGGATGCCGAGCCACATTCGCGGGGTGATCCGCTCCCAGCCCAGAAGCCGGGCCAGCAGGGCGGACCAGACGGGGATCGTAGCGATGAGCAACGCGGAGTTCCCCGCCGTGGTGAGGTTCAGCCCCACGACGAACGGGATCTGGTAGAAGGTGTTCCCCAGGATCCCTAGTCCGACGAGCTTGAGGGCGTCGCGCCGGGGGAGGGCCAGCGCGGAGCGGCCCTCCCGCGCGCAGAGCACCCCGAGGAGCACGACGGCCGCCAGCATAAGGCGCACCGCGTTGAAGGCCCAAGGCGAGAGCACGGAGAAGGCTTGCTTCATCACCACGAAGTTCGCCCCCCAGATGAGGACGACCGCCAGCAGCGCGGCATCAACGGCTCCTCCGGCAAACCGCGGACCCGCCCCCGCCCGCGGCGCGGACGGCGCGGACGGGGAGGCGGGGGCGGGAGCAGCGGGGGCAGGGGGAGGGGAACCGGCCTTCGGGGGAGGGCAACTCTCGGCGGCCTCCGCGTCCGCCCGGGGCGTCTGGGGATTGATAGGGCGCATGGCAGGGCTCTATTATGGTCCGAGGGGAGGGGGGATGCAATGGAACCGATCGCGCACCTGGTCGAGGCATCCTTGTACGTCGAAGATCTCGAGAGGGCGGAGACGTTCTACCGGGAGGTCTTGGGGCTGGAGTTGGTCGACAAGGAGCCGGGGCGGCACCTCTTCTTCCGGGTGGGGGAGAGCATGCTTCTGATCTTTCGCCCCGAGGCGACCTTACGGGAGGGTCGGAGCGTCCCGCCGCACGGGGCCCAAGGCCCGGGGCACGTCGCTTTGGGGGTTCCCGAGGGCGCGTTGGAAGCCTGGCGGGAGCGCTTACAGCAGCATGGGATCGAGATCGAGCGGGAGAAGACCTGGCCGCGGGGTGGGCGCTCCCTCTACTTCCGCGACCCGAACGGGAACTCCATCGAGCTGATCACGCCGGGGTGTTGGGGGCTGCCGTCGGGGTGGTGAGGAAAGCAAAAGAATTGGAGCGGGCGACGGGACTTGAACCCGCGACCTTTGGCATGGCAAGCCAACGCTCTACCAACTGAGCTACGCCCGCTCGCGGGGAGTGCCCGAATACCCCGACTCAAAGCAGCTTTCCCTCACCTCACAGGCTCGATCCCAACCCCCGCCGTTGGCCCCAAAACGGGAGGAGGCCAACGGTCGTGTCGTTCACAGAGATTCGCAGAGAGGTGCCTACACTCTCGGAGGCGCTGGAAGCCTATCGGCTCTTTAGTCGGATCGAGGGCCGCAGCCCCAAGACCCTCAAGGTTTATGAGATCGCCTTCCGGGACTTAATCGGGTTCGTGGGGGATGTGCCGATCACGGAGCTACGGACCGGGGACGTGCGACGCTGGATCGCCCACAAGCTCGACGAAGGGTATAGCAAGACCACAGTTAACATCCGCCTAAAGCACATCCGGGCCTGCTTCCGGTGGCTCTACCAAGAGGGCTACCTGAAGGAGAACCCCTTAGAGGGCGTCCGGCTCCTCAAGGTCCCGAAACAGTATCCGAAAGTCCTCGCGGAGCCGGAGGTGCTCGCTCTGGTGAAGGCGGCCCGCTCCCAGGCCACGACTCCCGTCGGAAAACGCAACTACGCGATGCTTCTCACCTTCCTCGACGCGTTGCTCCGGCTCCAAGAGCTGATCGACTTAGAACTCCCCGACGTAAACCTGCAAACCTGCTCGATCCGGGTCAGACACGGCAAGGGCGACAAGGAGCGGGTCGTCTACATGGGTCGTCGCCTGACACGAGCGATGCGGGACTGGCTGAGCGTGCGGGGCCACGTCCCCGGATCGGACTGGGTCTTCATCTCTCGATCGGGGGATAAGCTTGATCCCCGGAACGTCCAGCGCATCTTGGAGCGCCTTGGCCAAAGGGCCGGGGTCAAGGTGAGTCCCCACATGCTGCGCCACACAGGGGCCACACTCTACATCCGCAACGGGGGCGATCCCTTCTCGCTGCAAAGACTCTTGGGGCACAGCGATATTCAAACGACGATGGTCTACGTGCACATGGCCGGATCAGCACTCCGCGAAGCCCACGCAAGGGCTTCTCCGGTAGATCGTTTGTTAGAAGGGAGGTGAAACTGTGACGGCAACAAAATAGGATAGAAGGAATCCCGGCACGACTGGCAGGTTGGGCTGCCTAAGAGAGGGGCCGCCCGCTCGGGTCGCAAGGCCCGAAGGTCGGCCCCTCTCTCCCTTCGCCTTCTCCGCGCTCCCGTCAGGACATAGAGAGCCTTTGAGCTTGGGCGAGGATCTCTTGCGCCTCCTCCCTGCCCAGGGCCGCTTCCAACTCCTCGGGTGTGAGCCTGCCCTCCTTAAGGGCTCGGATCAACTCCGAGCGCCAGTCCTCGACGCTGATCTCGTAGGACTTGTGATCGGTGGTCAAGCCCAGCGCAAGACGCTGTTGCTCGACGGCAGTCTTTATGGTCTCGCAGATGACTTTCAAATCGCGAGGCTTAAGATCGGTAGAATCCTTTAGCAGCTGATATGCCGCATCAGCAATATCGGAGAAGCGGCGGAAGGCGCGGACGGCCAGCGTTACACAGCTCTCGCTTAGCTCCTCGGCTAAGCATCTGGCTATCTCAGCTTGGCTCTCTGCCGCAATCCTCCGCAAGAATGCCGCACGCTGGCCTGGCCAGTCCTCCAAGCGTGAGTGCTCTTCAATCGTCCGTAACGGCACTCCAAAGCGCTCGGACAACTCGGCCAACGAGGGAAAGGTGTGTCGATCCCCGTCAAGGCAGCCCTCGACGTATGCGCGTTGGATACGTAGCCAATCTGGGCGTCGTTTGCGCTTGGAAGGGGTGGGTGTCTGCTTCAAAATGGCACCTCCTTGCTGGCAACGGGGACGGCCGCCCCGGAGGGCAGCCTCGGGCAGCCTAAGCGCTGCTCTGGGCTCTCTCCCCGCCGCTCGGCCCGCGAGTGAGCGGCCTCAAACGTGACAACGCGCATCGCCAGCCTCCGCTTGAGTCTTGGGTGAGATGGATTCTTGTTCCTCATCACGCTGCGAGAAGTAGCAGCGTAACGCTTCCGAAACGATGGAACTCTCCGTCGCTTGCAACTGCTGCGCAAGATCCCGCAGCCGAGTCGCTAGCTCGAAATCCACAGAGACACTCAAAACCGCTCGTGCCATGTGCGATCAGCCTCCCTCCGGATTAAGTTGTAATTGAAGCTGCCTGTGGGCGCCCTCCCGAGTCCGTTTCTCCCAGAACTTCCGGGGGAGCGCCCATTGGGGTTCCGTCGTATGGGCCCACTCCGATTGATCCAGTTCCCGAGCTTGGCGAAGAAAGTCGTCCACCTCGATCTCGTAGATCTCGTCTCGGGTCACGTAGCGAATGCGCCGGACACCCAACTCACGCAGCTGGGCTAGGAGCTGCTCACCGATTGTCCAAGCATCCCGGACTTCGGAGCCGTCCCAGGCCCTCCCTCGGCGGAATAAGTGCCGCGCGCTGACCCGCCGCTCCCATGAGAGCACACCGTCCTCGTAGAGGAGCCGCCCGCAGGGCAGCCTTTTTCCGTCCTTGAGCACTGTCACTTCTCTCACACCCACACCTCCAAGTTGAAAATCATTCTCAACTGTGGTGCCAAAGAGTTGGCACAAACGCCGACGCCAAACTGCCAGATCTTCAGCTTCTGTTGGGGGAAAGCGAAGTTTGTGCCAAAGTTCGTGCCACTATATTGTGTTTGGCACTTTGGCGCTTCGTGGCTCTTAGGGTTCACCCACTATCACCCCCGACTTCGTCTCCCCCTAACTGGCAGCCGCTTAGGCAGTAAGCACCGCGCTTGGGTTTGACCAACGCTTCCTGCTCAACGAGAGCCTTAAGCGTGCGTGCAACGGTGCGCTGGCTGAAGCCGAGTCGCTTCATCCCCTCAACGATCTCGCCCGTCTTGGCGACGTAACCGGTGGGTTGGCCTTCCAGCCAAGCGATGATCTCCTGGGCGCAGGCTTCCGTCTCGGAGTCGGAGTCCGTAGACGCCTCTTCCCAGGTTAGCCGGACTTCGTCTCCGGTGATTTCCATACGCACCTTGAACGGCGGCATCTCTTGCGCGTCCCGGTTTTTCCCCTGGCGCACCAGCACAGCTTGCTCCTCTCCTCGCCGCTTAAGGACGAAGACGGCGTCGCTGAGGTTCACCAGTTCTGAACCGCCGCGCATCGTCTCCAGCGCATCCCCGGCGTCCTTTCCGAGCACTGGGGCTTTGCGGAGGTGATGAAGGTAGACGAATGTAGCGTTGGAGTCTTCGCTCAACTTGCGAAGAGCCTGCATCGCCTCGGTGATTTCTACGTTGTTAAACTCTTCCCTCACGCCCCAAATCCGCGCGATGGTGTCCACAACGACAAGCTTGGGGGTTGTTTCGCTGAGCAGCCGCTTTAGCTCGGCGATCCCGGCGGGAGAGCGCAAATCGATGGTGGGGAAGTTCACTACGGCCAGCGAGCCGGGCGGGGGCGCACCCGTCTGCGCCGCGAGCATCCGCAGGCGCTTGGCGATGAGTTCCGGCGGATTCTCCGCGTTGATGTAGAGCACCGGGGCTCGGGCGAGGACTACGAACTTGCCGAAGACCGGGCTTCCCGTCGCTACGCAAAGCGCTAGATGGAGGCCAATCCAGGTCTTGAAGGCTGCTCTTTTGCCACCCAGCCCGACGACGCGCGGATGAGCAAGGAGATCTTGAACGGCCCACTCGGTCTCGATCGCGTCGGGCAAGTCCTCGAAGTAGACGGCGACTGGCTGCTCCTCCTTGGGCTTGGACAGCAGTTCCTCGAGGCGGGGGAGGAGGCCGCCGATCTGCCCGTTGAGGTTCTCCGCCTTCTCGGCTTGCTCCGCCAGCACAAGCCCCAGTTCGGCCAGCTCCCGCCGCTTGGCCTTCTCCCGGATGAGGTCGCCGTAATAGGGCACTGAGGTGGTCGTGGTCACGGCGGAGGCAAGCTCCGAGAGGTAAGAGCGCCCGCCCACCTCCGCAAGGACGCCTTTCTCCTCCAGCCGATTCCCCGCGGTGATGAGGTCGATGGGTTCGCCCCGCTCGAACATCTCGAGGAGCGTCTGATAGATCAGGCGGTGGGCTCGGAGGAAAAAGTGGCCAGGGGTGAGCTTCCCCATGAGCTGCGGGAGGACAGATTTGGCGTCCACAATTGCGGCGCCGAGCACGACCTGCTCGGCCTCACGAGCGACGAGTCTAGTCGACACGTCTGGATCCTTTCTCCTCCTCATGCTGTTCTTGATCTTAAGAGGGTCGCAGTGTATAGTCTAGTGTAACGCTAACGCATAACGTTTGTCTGTGAGCTATATAAGAGCTATAACTCGTGAGATGATTTATATCCATTATTCCCGAAAAGGTGATCATCGTGGGAAGGCGTGCGAAGATCGTTCGCAGAAAGGTCATAAACGGCAGATACCATGTTGCATTAGTGAAGAATGCTTCATTCTATGTAGGCAGGCAGTTAGCCCTAGAAAAACACGCCTGGAATCGTTTAGTTAACTGGGTTCAAGACAAGTGGAGACTCCAAGGTGAAAATCGTTCGCGAGGTGAGGTAGAGGAAGCTCTGAGAAAAGAGGGGTTTCATCTTGTGCAAAGATCCCCTGAAGAGATTTGGCAATGGTGGCAGTCGAGGGAACCATGTTCAGCTTCTGCCTTACCAGCCCACATTCGTCGCCTTAGGCAGAACGAGGCCACAAAAGCAGCTGCGGAATGGCTGATAGAGGCAATAGAACAGATAACTTGCCGAGCCAGTGAAAACGTCGACTTAGCCTCAATCTTGGAGAACTTGGAGCTAGCTTACGACTTTACCATCAGCGCTCAAGTAGAGCTGCCTCGGAAGGCAAAGCCACGGCTCCGCTTCTTTTCAATGCCGAAGGCTCTTGAATCTCCCGATTTCGATGTCGCTGTTGAGGTGGCTATAGCTGTCGATTCCCTCTTAGAATGGATTAATGCGGGATGCTCACCCGCGTTGGCCGTATGCTCAAGCTGTAACTTGCCATTCTTTCGAGGACGAGGCCGACGCAGTCTCTGCGATGAGTGTCGCTCAGGCAAGCTTGTAGGTCGTCGAAGTTGACCTGAAATAGCTACTCTTTATTTGGGTTCGGCTTTAATGCTAAAATCAAATCTCCACAACGCAGTATTGCCAGCATAGCGCCCGCGATTCTCACGAACGCGCACCTCAAGCGTTAGCATCTCTTCTACTTGCTGTGTTTCTGGGCACTCGATAGTAATCGTCTCTGAGCTGGAACCTACGTCTGGCACACTATCGTTTTCTTGAGCGATCGCACGTATCTTTAGCTCCAGCGTGCCCTCAAATTGATCCTGAAATATCTGGGTGGGGCCAGATACTGCAATTCTGGCATCATTGATCTCCACGGCAAACGACCAATCATTCCCAACGCTGTCGTTATATACGAGGTCAAGGGCAGTCAGGTTAACAGTCGCCGTGCAGTTACGCGGCAGAGACCCGATCGCTTGTATCTTTTCATTAAGGACCCGGTAAAGCAGCTCCAGATTCGCTAGTAGCAACTCTTTGAGATCTGTTGAGGGTCCAGTCATCTTTCCTACTGCCACTTCCTTTAGTGCTTCAAATAGTAGCTCACCCTGGCGATAGCTCAGCATGTCCTTGAGTTGCTCAATGGCAGCTTCGCCTTTCTCTATGACGGCCTGATGGGCTTCTTGAATCTTGCGTTCAAAGGGTTCCAGTGCTTTTTCAAAATCATCACGGCTTCCCTGCCATTGCAGGAGAAAGTCCTTTAGCTCCAACTGAGCCTCTACTTGTGCTATGTAAGTGGTCCGCAAATCAGAGACGAGAGCTTGTATTCGCTGAAGCTGATCAATCGAAAGACCTGCTAAATTGATAGCCCGAAGGAGATGGATCTCGTCTTGAAGCTCTGCTGCATCCTTCTGGGTTACCAATCCCGCCTGAGTTGGCACGTTGCTCCCTTGTGCTGTTGATAATAGAATAATCACCAGCACAAATCCTAACAGCGCTCTCTTAAGCATGCTGAAACCCTCCTTTACTATTTAATCCAATGCGCAAGCAGCCCAGTGAGATGGTGTGGGACTTCGTAATCTTCCATTGGTAAAACCCCCTTCCGCGATCCTGGCTACCATCAACACACTGCCACCGTGCTGATGTAGGCGTCCCTTGCCAGAAGTAGATCGCACCTTGTGAGTAGGCAAAGCGCGCACCGTTATAATGTCCGATAGGACAGGGAAGCTGTCCGAAGGACTCCCAGCTTTCTCGGGTGATGCTGTAACGCCAGAATCCCCAGCCAGGCTCTTCATTTACGCAGCCACCGTCTGAGGCATAGATATAGCCCGGCGTCTCCGGTGCCCAGATAAGCGAGCCTCCATCTCCGACCCCGCAATCTGCTACAGGCAAGTCAGCCAGCGATTCCCATGTCATGCTCTGTGTGTTAAAGCGGGCAAACTTGCCATCCGGCCGGTTTTCGTCGCATTCGCCTTGAAGGGCATACAGGTAGTGATTCACGGCTACGATCGAAGCTCCATCGTCTGTGCATCGCCAATCTGGAGGATACGGAAGAGGCTGCCACTCATCCGTTGCAGGATCATAGCGGGAAAAGAGGGCAGCGTGCTTGCTGCTACCTGTGAAAGCATAGACTTTGCCGTCGAAGCGGGAGACGGTCAAGGCGTTGCCAGCCCCCTGAGGGCCTGGTGTGTCTGCTCTTCTCTCCCAGCGCTCTTGGTCAAGGTTATAACGGAGGAAGAGGCGTCGATTGGGATCTCCATAGCGCGCACCAGCTAGGGCGTAAATAAAATCACCGCCGTCCCAGGCAAGTGCCGTGCCATTTCGGAAGGGCATCTCGCCTGCTGTTAGATACGCCTCAACGTCACCCCTCAAGGGCAACAGTTCCCATGCTCCTACCTCGAGAACATATCGTGCAAAGACAGGAGCACTGTTAACGTTTAGTTGCTTAATCAGGTAAATGTGCGTGTCTGTGCCCGCGATCGCTTGACCGAAGCCCCCAGCCTCTGGTGAAGGCGCTAAGACCTCCCACCTAGGAGGAGTGGCGAGGCTTAAGCCAGCGACCAGTAGAAAAGCCAACGGGATAGCCAGCCATCTTAGGCTTTTCATTGTTGACACCTCTCTGCCACCAATTATTGTTAGGACAAACGTGACAAGTCAAATTGCATCAACGATATGCCATTGTTCCATAAGTGTTAGAGCATCAAGGTGTGCGGAGCTTGGGATTTAGAGGGTAGAGCATAGGAACTCTATCTTAGGGGGTGATGCGCAACCTTTTCACTTTCCTCAAATCCTCGACAGTAACCCGGCGGCCCAGCTTCTCGGAGACCTTTCGCGCCAGCTTACGCGCCTTCTTCTCCGAGAGGGTGCGGCTCGTGCCGACGTAGGCCAAATATCGGTGCCGGGGCCGCTTCGTCTTGGGGTCCCAATAGCTTGCCTTGAGCACCCAATACTCCCGCTTGCTCCCGTCCGCTCGTCGCTGAAACATCTTGGCCAGATACATGGTGCTATAGTATAGCGCTAGGGATGGGGAAAAGCAAGGGGAGGTGACGAATTTCCCCTCTTGGAGGTCTTGACAAACCCCAATCATAGTGCTATAGTATAGGTGTAGATCCTTGGCAAGTGAAAACCCCGGGGCGGAGCGGGAAGACCGGAAGCCCCAAGCGCAAAGGCACAAGAGAGGAGGGATCAACGGTGACGGTGATCGAGCGGATCGAAGCTGCAGCGAAGCGGTTGGAGAAGGCCAAGGATATCGTGCGGGCGGGGAAGGTTCACCGGATCGAGGGCGCGGGCGGCTACTGGGTGGTAGAAGGATCACAGGGAGCCTTCTACCTGGTCAACGGGACGTGCACCTGCCCCGACTACCGGAAGCGGAGCAAGACGATCAAGTTCTGTAAGCACATGCTGGCCGTCGAGATCGTGAAATCTCAAGGGAGGAGAAACGGAAATGCGCAGCGCAACGGTGCGGGAGCTAATCGAACAGCTCAACAGGCTCAGTGAAGAGGAGCTTGAGGCGCTTCGGACTGCGGTGAGTGCGGAACTCCAAGAGCGCGATCTTAACGGAAACGGGGCTGAGAGCGACGCGGAGAGCCGGGGGACGCCGGGCGGGCATCTCTCCCCGGCTCCCGCCCGCGAATCCAAAATACGGGCAAATGGGTGGGATGTCAACCCCAACCGTAACCCCGCGTGGGAGTGGCAAACGGTAAAGGTGGCCTGTGGGGAGTGCGGAGGCCAAGGCTGGAAGAAGACGTTGCTGGACGGGGAGTTCTACAATTGTAAGGCTTGCGAGCGTCGGGGATGGTTCGAGCTGACGGTCCCCGTGCTCCGGTGCCAGGAGTGCCAAGGCCCTCCCGATGAGCGAGTCAAGGCGGGGATGCGGTGCGGGCGGTGTGCGTATGGAAATGTTTAGGGGGAGCCCGAAGGCTCCCCCTTTTCCTTGCCATGCCTTACCTTACCTCGCCATGCCTTACCAAGTCTGGACTGTTAGGCATGGGACACGTGTCGAAGTCAATATACCACAAATCGGGCAGAAGTGTCAACCCCAACCCCGTCACAGAACCGAACGAGCCCCCAAGTTGACAACACCTCTCCCGGCTATGCTAAAAGAACTAGGAAATGAAACGAGGCCAACGGTCTTGAGGGAAGGATCGATGCCGGATCTTCACTACTGGAGCGGGCGACGGGACTTGAACCCGCGACCTTTGGCATGGCAAGCCAACGCTCTACCAACTGAGCTACGCCCGCTCGCGCACCTCAAATTATACGCCGAACGCCCCCCTTGTCAAGGCGTCGTCCGGGCCAAAGCCGAGGGAAGACGGGGTGCGAAGGGGGGGACTCGAACCCCCACGGGTTGCCCCACCGGCTCCTAAGGCCGGCGCGTCTGCCGATTCCGCCACCTTCGCCCAGTCGTGGGTGGTGGTACGCCCGGAGGGACTCGAACCCCCAACCCGCGGCTCCGAAGGCCGCTGCTCTTCCAATTGAGCTACGGGCGCACGCGTGGGAGGGACGACGGGACTCGAACCCGCAACGCCCGGCTCCACAGGCCGGTGCTCTGCCCTTGAGCTACGTCCCTCACGGGGTGGTACGCCCGGCAGGGCTCGAACCTGCAACCTGCGGCTTAGAAGGCCGCTGCTCTTCCAATTGAGCTACGGGCGCGCGATTGAGAGCTTAAAATTGGAGCGGATGACGGGAATCGAACCCGCGTCTCCGGCTTGGAAGGCCGGTGCTCTACCATTGAGCTACATCCGCATGCAGAGAGTATTCTAGCGGTCCTTCCCATCCCCGTCAAACCCCAAAGGCTTGCGCCGAGCCGGGGCGCTGTGCTACCCTCGCGGCGATGCGCTCGTACGCACATCCATGGTCCGCACCACACCGACGAAGGAGGGATTCGCTCGTGCGATTGCGTCGATGGGGATGGGGATGGGTTGTGATCGGCTGGGGACTGATGGGGCTGCTGCCCACGGCTCCGGCGGCCACCGGGTGGGCCCAGCAAGAAGCGGGAGGGGAGGTCGTGATCCCCGAGCGGACGGCGTACGTAACGGACGTCGCCGGGGTGCTCGGCCCCGACGTGGAAGAGGGGCTCAACCGGGGGCTGGCCCGGGTCGAGGAGGAGTACGACACCCGGATCTACGTCCTCACCGTGCGGCTTACGGAGCCCCTTCCCATCAAGGAGTACGCCCTGCGGGTCTGGGAGAGCTGGGGGCTGGACAAGGAGGACCCCCGGGAGAGGACCCTCATCTTCCTCGTCGCCGTGGAGGACGGCCAGGTGATCCTCTCCACCGGCCGGGGCCTTGAGGAGGTCCTCCCGGACGAGCGGCTGGCGGAGATCCTGCAAGGGACGATCGTCCCGGCCTTTGATCGGGGGGCCTTCGGGCAGGGAATCGTGATGGGCGTTCAGGAGATGATCCGGGTCCTCGCGGAGAAGGAAGAGGAGAGGGCATCCGGGGCCCGGCCCTTCCAACCGCGCCGCCTTTCGACGGTCGACCTCCTGGGAATCCTGCTCGCCGTGGTCGTGGTGACCGCGCTGTTCTGGTGGGTCAACTCGCTGGCCTGAGGGTGGTCGGGGAGGCCGGATTTGAACCGGCGACCTCAGCGTCCCGAACGCTGCGCGCTAACCAGGCTGCGCCACTCCCCGCGCCCTGTATTCTAGCTGCCCCCTCCGGGTTCGGCAACCCTAGGGGGTGAGGATCACCAACCGCTGGACGTGGCCCCGCAGGACCCGCAGCGCGATGAGGGACTCGCCCTCGGCCTGGGCGACGGCCTCGTTCCACTCCTCCACCGAGAGAACGGGGCGGTTGTTGAGGGAGAGGATGACCTCCCCCGGCTGGAGCCGGGCCAGGTCCGCCGGGCTGCCGGGCTCCACCTCGACGATGACCATCCCCTGGTCGGTCCGAAGCCCCAGCCGCTTCGCCAGCTCCGGGGAGTTGGGCCGCACCGTAAGCCCGAACGCCTTCCGGGGCTCCTGCGCGGAGGCCCCCGGCGGCGGCATCTGGGCCAGCTCCTCCTCCGAGGGCCGCTCCCCCAGCGTGACCTCCACCGTCAAGCGCTCCCCCTTGCGGAGGACCTCGAGGGTGACCCGCTCCCCGGGCGAGCGATACTGGATCGCGTTCTGGAGATCCCGGATCCGGGGCGTGGGCTGACCGTTGACGCTGAGGATCACGTCCTCCGGCTGGAGGGCACCCTGGGAGGGCCCGTTGGGGACCACGTCGTTGACCAGCACCCCGCTGTAGGGCTCAATGTTCAAGTATTCGGCCACCTTGGGGGTCGTCTCGCCGATGTAGATCCCCAGCCAGGCCCTCGTGACCTTCCCGCGCGTGATCAGCTGGTCGAGCACGCGCTTTACGGGGTTGATGGGGGTGGCGAACCCCAGCCCCAGGGAGCCGCCGCCCGCGTTGGCCACGATCGCCGTGTTGATCCCGATGACCTCGCCGCGGGCGTTCACCAGGGGCCCGCCGGAGTTGCCGGGGTTGATCGCCGCGTCCGTCTGGATCATGTCCTCGAAGTACCCGGATCGGTCCGGCTTGGGGACGTCCCGGTGCAGGGCGCTCACGATCCCCGCGGTCACCGTGTGGTTCAACCCGAAGGGGTTCCCGATCGCGATGACCCAGTCGCCGATCTCGAGGGCGTCGGAATCCCCCAGCCGGACCACGGGCAGGTCCTCCGCCCCGTTCCCGACGACGCGGAGCACCGCCACGTCGAGCTTCTCGTCGGCCCCCACCACCTCGGCCTCCAGCTCGCGCTGATCCGGGGTGGTGACGCGGATCGTCTCGGCGCCCGCCACGACGTGGTTGTTCGTGAGGATGAACTTCTGGCCCTGGTAGGCGACGAAGAACCCCGAGCCGAGGGAGCGCTGGAGGCGTTCCCCCTCGGGGATGTCGAAGAACCAGCGGAACAGGGGGTCGTCGAAGAAGCGGGAGAAGGGGTTTTGCACTTGAGCCCTTCGGGTGACGTCGATGCGGACGACGGCGGGGGCCACCTCCTGGATGGCCGCCTTGATGGCCCTCTGCCCCGCGGCGGCGATGAGGGCCTGCAGCTCCTCCCGGGTGAGCGAGGCGAGCAGCTCCTCGGGGTTCTTACCCGGGCCCGGGGCGGGAGGGGCCTCGACCGACGGCGGGGTCTGGGCCAGCTGCACCTGCGGCTCCGGCTGCGGCTCTGCGGAGGTCTCGGGCGGACTCGGGGGGGTGCCCCCGCCCTCGGCCTCGGGGGCCGGGGCCTGCGGCCCGCTCTGCGAGAAGACCCAGAGGAGCCCGACGACGACCGCAACGCCCGCGATCAGGGGCAAGATCATCCAACGTTTCATCGCGTGTCCTTCCTCCTTGTCGGTGCTCTTCGGATGTCGGTGAGCGACCGGAATGGGGTATGAGTTCGTCCCTCATTATAAGGAGGGGGCAGGATTTTTCGATACTCCCCCGACCGGGGATCGGTTGCAAGGCCACCGGAAAGCTGTTATAAACAAGAGGACCCCGTCGGGACGTGGCGCAGCCTGGATAGCGCGCTGGCATGGGGGGCCAGAGGTCGCCGGTTCAAATCCGGCCGTCCCGACCACCAACCCGGGTTGTGCTAGCCCACGGTTCTATTACGAAGAGGAGGAGGCCCCGAATGGCGAAACTCACCTTCATCGGCCACGCGGCCGTCGAGATCGAAAGCGAGGGCTATTCCGTCTTGATCGACCCCTTCATCTCCCAAAACCCGGTCGCCAAGCAGCGCCCTGAGGACTTTCGGCCCCACGCCATCCTGCTGACCCACGGCCACTTCGACCACGTGGGGGACGCGGTCGAGATCGCCCGGCGCGCAAACTGTCCCATCGTGGCTACCTTTGAGCTGGCGAGCTACTGCCAGTCGAAGGGCGCCCCCGAGGTCGTGGGGATGAACACCGGGGGCAAGAAAGCCTTTGACTTCGGGACCGTTCAGTTTGTCCAAGCGTTCCACAGCTCGAGCCTGGAGGGGCAGTACATGGGCCAGGCCTGCGGGATCCTCTTTACCACCAAGGACGGCAAGACCGTCTACCACGCGGGCGATACAGCCCTCTTCGGGGACATGGAGCTGATCGGGAGGAAGGGGATCGATCTGGCCCTGCTCCCCATCGGGAGCCACTTCACCATGGACCCGGAGGACGCCGCCGTGGCCGCCGAGCTCCTCCGGCCCAAGGAAGTGATCCCCATCCATTACAACACCTTCGACTTGATTCAACAAGACCCTCAGAAGTTCAAGGAGCAGGTGGAGGGACGGACGTCCGCCCGGGTGATCGTGCTCGAGCCCGGGGAGAGCCACTCCTTCTGAGAATTCCCGCACAAGATGCCACGGAGTGACCGCTGTCGGGGTTGACGCCCCCGCCCGGGGGGGACTACCATCGGGCGCGGTCGGGGGTGCTCCGGATCACAGACCCACAAAGTCGGATTTTTTACAATGACGAACGAGCGATCTGCCTCTTTTAGCCGTTGGGGATTCGCATCGACATCGGCTTCGCGGCGCGGATTCGACCCCGCTTGTGATCATCCCCACCCCGGAGCGCAAGCCCGACGCGGCTGTGGCAGCTCCATTGGGAGAAACCGGCATTCGTGCAAAGGAGGATTCGAAGGTCCATGGCGCAGCGCACCTCGGCAGAGCAGCGACGGGAGCCCCAAGCTCAGGGGGGAGAGGAGTTCGCCCCCGAGACGGTCGAGTTCTTCGCGGGCGATGAGCTTCGGATTCGGGTGTTCTGGGACAAGTACGCCCTGCGCGATCTCGAGGGCTGGGTGGTGGAGAAGACGCCGGAGGAGATGTGGAAGCGCTTGGCCCGCGAGCTCGCGTCCGTGGAGGCGACGAAGGCCGCGCAAAAGAAGTGGCAGGAGAGGTTCTACTGGCTGCTCCAAGATTTTCGCTTCATCCCCGGCGGGCGGATCATGTTCGGGGCCGGGCAGCCTCGCCGCGCCACTCTGCTGAATTGCTATGTTATCCCTATCAAAGAGGATAGCATTGAGGGGATCTTTGAGTGGTGTAAGGAAGCGGCCCGCACGTACTCCCTGGGAGGGGGCGTGGGTTGTGTGGCCAAGGGGGCCTACGTCATCACACAGGAAGAGGGGGTCAAGCGAATTGAGGAAGTCCAAGAAGGTGAGCACGTGCTGGCCTTTGATCCTGTGCACCAGCGGAAGGAATTCCGCCGGGTGATCCAGACCCATCGCCCCCGGGTCCCCCGGGCGGACAACGTGGAGATTCGCCTCAAGGACGGGACCAAGCTGATTACGTCGCGTTGGCACCCGACACTCGTCTTCCGCGGGGAGCGCTTTGAGTACGTGCCCGCAGGAGAGATCCAGCCGGGGGACGCGATGCTCGCGACCCCGGAGCTGCACCGGTTGCCGTTGGCCGCAGAGCGTTGCCACGACCCGGAGCTGGCCTGGTGGGTCGGAGCCCACCTAGGCGACGGGACCGCGTACAAAGCCAAGCGCGGGCGGGACAGTTATCTGCGCGACTATCAGGGGCGGGGGCTGGAGCGACAGCCCACTCGACTCAAGTTCGCCGGAGACTGCCCTGAGGTAGTGGAAGCATACGCCCGCGTGCTCAACGAGCGGGTCGGCGCCCACTTAATGCCCCATCCCGTGCGGCGGGCGGACTACCGCGCCCCCGTCTACGCGGTCGCAACGTGCTCCTACGCGGCGGGCGACTGGATCGACCGCTACCTCGAGGGGCTCTACGGGCGCAAGGCCCGCCGGGCGATGATCCCCCGTTGGATTTGGAATGCCACCCGCGAGACCCAGCTGGCCTTCCTCGCCGGGCTGCTCGACACCGACGGCTACGTCGCCGCGGACCGCTTCCGGGTGGAGTTCAACACCTCCTCCGAAGAGCTGGCCTATGGGCTCAAGACCCTGCTGGGATTGCTGGGCGCGCGGGCGTGGATCTCGGAGAGGCCGCGCAACCATCAAGGTGCCAACTCGCGCGTGACCCGCTGCGAGCGGAGCTTCCGGGTGGCCGTGGCCGATGCCGAACTGCTTCGGGAAGTCGCCCGCCACATGACCCATCCGGAGAAGCGCCGTCGGCTCCTGTCCGGCGCTCCGGCTCCAAACAACCGCGACTACGTCGCTGTCCCCAGCTTTGCCGTCCAGTTCTTGGAGCGCTATGCAACGTACAAGCGGGTCGGCCACCGGCGCTACAACGCGCTTAAAGCTCTCAAGAAGCGGGGCTTTATCAATCGCAAGGCGTTCTTACGGCTAATGGATCCCATCATCGAGCACGCTCGGGAGTGCAACCCCCGCGTCTACCGGGAGGCGCTCTACATCCGAGAGTTGTGCCTCTCCCTTGTCCCCGTGGCACAGGTCCGCTTCGGCATCGACGTGGACGAGGAGTTCTGCGACCTCACCGTCGAGGGGGTCAACAACTACTTTGCCGGGATCGGCGGCCTCTCCGTCATCCACAACACGGACATCTCCATCCTCCGCCCCAAGGGCGCGCCCGTCAACAACTCCGCTCTGTATTCCACGGGCTCCGTCTCGTTTATGGATTTATTCTCGATGACCACGGGGACCATCGGCCAAGCGGGCCGCCGCGGGGCCTTGATGATCACCATCGCCGTCGACCACCCCGACGTCGAGGACTTCATCGAGGTGAAAAACGACCCCGAGCGCCGCAAGGTGCAG
>JALUUA010000022.1 GCA_027021605.1 Candidatus Bipolaricaulota bacterium
CTTGGGAGAACAACTGCCGAGCTTGTTCCTGAATGGAACAGAAGCGATTGTCCCCGGAGGCGATGAGCACGGCGGCTGCGCCGAGCCCGGCCACGCTCCCCTCGGGGTCCGCCCAGTACGTTCGGGGCGCTACGTCAGCCCCTATAAGGGGCGCAGAGCGCAGGATCGCGAACGGGGAAATCCCGAGGGCAGGCAGGGGGCGGGTGAGGCTCGCGAGCCGTCCCTCGCCTTCGGCCCGCCCCTTCGGGGGTGGCGCAAGCTCCAGGGTCTCGTCCAACGGGCGTCCCCTCCCTTGAAATCGTGCTCCGTCTTGGTCTGGGCTCCCTACGATACTGAAAAACCGGAGCAGCAGCAATCGCCCCGCGTTGCGCTGCGTCGCGTTGAGCCCTCCCCGGGCGTGGAGTACAATCCGAGCGCCGAAATCCTCCCATGGGAAACGAAGGGGAAAGCAGAAAGGAGCCGGGGATGCGCAACGCATGGGGAACGCAAGCGACCCTTGAGACCCAAGCGGGCAAGGTCACGATTCATCGTTTGGAAGCCTTAGAGAAAGAGGGCTTCGCCGTCGGGCGGATGCCCTTCTCCCTGAAGATCCTGCTGGAGTCGCTGCTGCGCAACTGCGACGGGTACGTGATCACGGAGGAGGACGTCGAGAAGCTGGCGCGGTGGGAGCCCGGCGCCGAGCCCTTTGAGATCGCGTTCCTGCCCGCGCGCGTCATTCTGCAAGACTTCACGGGCGTCCCCGCCGTGGTCGACCTGGCCGCCATGCGCAGCGCCATGGCCCGCCTGGGGGGCGACCCGAAGAAGATCAACCCGCTCATCCCCGTCGATTTGGTGATCGACCACTCCGTTCAGGTGGATCATTTCGGCTCGCTCTTCGCGCTCTTCTACAACGCGGAGAAGGAGTTCGAGCGCAACCGCGAGCGCTACGCGTTCCTCAAGTGGGCGCAGAAGGCGTTCCAGAACTTTCGCGTGGTGCCCCCCGCCACGGGGATCGTCCACCAGGTGAATCTCGAATATTTGGCGAAGGTCGTCCAGACCCGCCGTGAAAACGGGGAGACGCTTGCCTACCCCGACACGCTGGTGGGCACGGACAGCCACACCACAATGATCAACGGGCTGGGGGTGCTGGGCTGGGGGGTTGGCGGGATCGAGGCCGAGGCCGCCATGCTGGGCCAGCCCCTCTACATGCTGGCGCCCGACGTCGTGGGCTTTAAGCTGACGGGCGAGCTGCAAGAGGGCGTCACCGCCACGGATCTCGTGCTGCGGGTCACCCAGATGCTCCGCGAGCACGGGGTCGTCGGCAAATTTGTGGAATTTTACGGCCCCGGCCTGAGCAAGCTGAGCCTCCCCGACCGCGCCACCATTGCGAACATGGCCCCCGAGTACGGCGCGACCATGGGCTTCTTCCCCGTGGACGAGGAGACCCTTCGCTATCTCAGGAGCACCGGGCGCGACGAAGCCCTGATCGATCTCGTCGAGCGCTACTGCAAGGAGCAGGGGCTCTTCCGGACGGACGAGACGCCCGACCCGCAGTTCACGGAGACGCTGGAGCTGGACATGGGCACCGTCGAGCCCAGCCTGGCGGGCCCGCGCCGCCCCCAGGATCGGGTGCCCCTTCGAGAGGCCAAGCGGGCGTTCTGGAAGGCGCTGCGCGAGATCTACAACCGCGACGTCGAGGTGCAGCTGGACGACGACCCGGACTACCAGCGCTGGCTTACGAACGGCGGCCCGAACGACGGCGCGGGCGTCGAGAAGCCCGTCCACAAGCGCCGCGAGCGCTTCGACCTCTACCAGAAGCACCGGGTCACGGTCTCGCTCGACGGGCTGCAGACGTCGCTCACCCACGGCTCCGTCGTGATCGCGGCCATCACCTCGTGCACGAACACCTCCAACCCCACCGTGATGGTGGGCGCGGGATTGTTGGCGAAGAAGGCCGTCGAGCGCGGGCTGGATGTGAAGCCTTGGGTCAAGACGAGCCTGGCCCCCGGCTCCAAGGTCGTCCACCGCTACCTGGAGCAGTCGGGGCTAATGGCCTTCTTGGAGGCGCTGAAGTTCCACATCGTGGGCTACGGCTGCACCACCTGCATCGGGAACAGCGGCCCGCTCCCCGAGCCGATCGCCCGGGCAATCCAAGAGGGCGATCTCGTCGCCGTGGCGGTCTTAAGCGGCAACCGCAACTTCGAGGGGAGGATCAACCCCCTCACGAGGGCCAACTATCTGGCCAGCCCGCCGCTGGTGGTGGCCTACGCGCTGGCGGGCACGATGGACATCGACTTCGAGACGGAGCCCCTCGGCCACGACCCCAACGGCGAGCCCGTTTATTTGAAAGACATCTGGCCCACCCAAGAGGAGATCAAGGCCGTGATCGGCGACGCCCTCAAGCCGGAGCTCTTCAAGCAGGAGTACGCGCGGGTCTTCGAGGGCGACGACAAGTGGAAGGCGATCCCCGTCCCCGAGGGCGAGCTTTACGAGTGGGACCCCGGCTCCACTTATATTCAGGAGCCGCCCTTCTTCGTGGGGATGACGCCCGAGCCGCCGCCCCTCCAAGACATCAAGGGGGCGCGGGTGCTCGTGATGCTGGGCGACTCCGTCACGACGGACCACATCTCGCCCGCGGGCGCGATCCCCAAGGACAGCCCCGCCGGACGGTATCTCATCGAGCGGGGCGTCGAGCCCAAGGAGTTCAACTCCTACGGCTCGCGGCGGGGCAACCATGAAGTGATGATGCGCGGGACGTTCGCCAACATCCGCCTGCGCAACCTCCTCGTGCCGGGGACGGAGGGCGGCGTCACCGTCTACTTGCCGACGGGCGAGCAGATGAGCGTCTACGACGCGGCGATGCGCTACCAACAAGAGGGCACGCCCCTGATCGTGTTAGCGGGCAAAGATTATGGCATGGGCTCCTCGCGCGACTGGGCGGCCAAGGGGACGTTCCTGTTGGGCGTCAAGGCCGTCTTGGCCGAGAGCTTCGAGCGCATCCACCGGAGCAACTTGGTGGGCATGGGCGTTTTGCCGCTGCAGTTTAAGCCCGGCGAGTCGTACAAATCCTTGGGCCTTACGGGCCGCGAGGTCTACGACATCGAGGGCATTGCGGATTTGAAGCCCGGCAAGGAGCTGACGGTGAAGGCCCACACAGAAGACGGCTCCGTCAAGGAGTTCCGGGTGATCGCCCGCGTCGACACCCCCGTGGAGGTGGAGTACTACCAAAACGGCGGGATCCTCCACACCGTGTTGCGCAAACTGCTCCGGGAGGGGTAAAAGGGGAACGAAGCGGTGTCGTCCCGTGTTACAAAGCGGCCTTGATTGGCTCCTGCGCTACCGCCTTGGGGTCGTCGCCGTTGTCCTCCTGCTGACCCTCCCCGCGATCTACGCCCTAAGCGGCCTTGAGTCGGAGGACACCTACGAGGGCTGGTTCGCCCCCGACGACCCCGTCTATCGTTTCTATCGCGAGTTCGAGCGGCGCTTTGCGGACGACGACTTCTTCGTGATCGTCTTCCGCGATGAGAAGCTCTTCTCGCGCGAGACCCTTCGACGGATCGCGGAGCTTACGGAGCGCGTGGAGGAACTGCCCTACGTCCGTGAGGTGACGAGCCTCACGAGCGTCGAGCACCTGCGGGGCGAAGGGAACGCGCTGGTCGTCGAGCCCCTCGTCCCCGACCCCCAGCGCGCAGATCCCGAGATCATCCGAAGAAAAGCCCTCGCCGAGCCCCTGTACCGCGGCTTCTTGATCTCCGAGGACGGGACCACCACGGCGATCTTCGCCGAGCTGGAGGGCATCTACAACACCACCCAAGAGAAAGAGCTCTACCAAAAGCTCCGGGCCCTCGTTCAAGAATACGAGGAGAAGACGGGGAGGCGCTTCTACTTGGGGGGCCACCTCGTCCTCGACGTGGCGATCATGGAGGCTTCCGAGCGCGACATGCGAACGTTCATCCCCTTCACGGTCGGGCTGCTCTTCTTGGTGCTCCGGGGCGTGTTCCGACGGGCCTCGTTCGCCGCGCTGGCGTTCGTGGCCGTCTCGCTGGCGCTGCTTTGGACCTTCGGGCTCTACGCCGGAACGGGACAGAAGTACAACATGATGATGAGCATCCTGCCCACGATCGTCCTGGCCATCGGGATCGCGGACGCCGTGCACATCTTGGTGCACTACTACGAGGAGCTGGCGCGGGGCCACCCCCGTGGAGAGGCGCTGCGGCTTACGATGCGCAGGATGCTCCGACCCTGCCTTTTTACGACGCTCACGACGGGAGCGGGGTTCATCTCGTTCCTGAGCAGCGATATCCCCGTGGTGCGGCTTACGGGGCTGTTCGCGGCCCTCGGGATCGGGATCGCGTTCGTGCTCACGGTGCTCGTGCTCCCCGCCGCCGTTTCTTTTTTGAAGCCCCCGACCCAGACCGCTCAAAGACAGTCTGAGGGCGCCTTCGCCCGCTTCCTGGAGAGCTTGGGGGAGACGGCGCTGGCCCATCACAAGCTCGTGCTCGGGGGAGCCGTCGCGGTCGTGCTGGTCGGGCTTTGGGGGGCCTCCCGGCTGGAGGC
>JALUUA010000023.1 GCA_027021605.1 Candidatus Bipolaricaulota bacterium
CTGCCCATGTGGCCCATGCCCCCCATCGGGCTGTACTTGGTGTTCCACATCATGTTGGGGCCGGGCTCGGGGTGGACGGTGCCCGTGATCCTGTCCACCAAAAGCTCCATGGCCCCGATGCCGGTGCTCCGCTCGACGACCTGGACGTAGAAGTGATTCGAGAACTCCATGACTTCCCGGACGGCCAGGTCGGGGTTGCGCCAGGTGGCCGTCAAGTACTGCTGGACGGCTTGGGCGGCCTGGTCGGGGTTCTGGGCCACAAAGCCGGGGAAGAAGCCTCCCATGGCTCCGCCCATCATGGGGCAGCCGAAGCCGCTCAAGGGGCCTCCCCCTTGCCCTTGCCCTTGGCCTTGGCCCGGGCCCATCGGACCCTGCTGTCCGGGCCCACCGGGCGGGCCCATCTGGGCCAGCGCGGCGAAGCCGACCAGCGCGAGCCCGATCACCGCTACGACGATCCAGCTCCTCTTGTTGCTCGTCATGGCGCTTCACCTCCTCTTCCTTTCCTCCAGTCCTCCAGTCCAGCTCTTTCAGCGTCTCCGGTGTCCGTCCGCGTTCCACGGGCAGGATAGCGGGGGGATGTGAAGGCCCCGTGGAAAAGGTGTGGAGATTTTGTGAAGACCCTTTCAGAGCGGGAGGAAGAGCCCCGACGGCTTGACCCCTCAAACGACAAAAGCCTATAATAAGACCTGATGATCGTTTTAACGGTTGTTGAATCGTCTGCTCAATCGCCCCGGTGGGACGGCGAGGACGAGGGCTCCGGGGGCGGGCGTCGGGCGGCGTGGACGCGCAGCCTCGGCCTTTTGCTCCTGGGGGCGTTCGCGGCCCTCGGGCTTACGGCCTGCAGCGCCTCCCCGCCCCACATCGTCGTGGAGCCCCCCTCCCAAGATCTGGGGGAGCGCCCTCAGGAGCCCATCGAGCTTACGTACACCCTCCGCAACGAGGGGGGCAGTCCCCTAAAGATCGAGAAACTGATCACTTCCTGCGGGTGCACCCGCGCAGAAGTTGAGAAGGACGTCCTCGCGCCGGGGGAGTCCACCCCCCTGCACGTGTCCCTCGACCCGACGGAGGACGACTTGTACGGCGACATCCTCCGGGTCATCTACATCCGCAGCAACGACCCGGCCCACCCCGAGGTGGAGGTGGAGTTCCGCGTGATCATCCGCAAGTCCGACGGGAAGGCGAAAGCGGAGGAATGACGCCATGGGGCTGAGGCGCTGGCTGGAGAAGCTGGCGGGGAGCAACACCTTATATTACCCGGGCTGCGTCACCCACTACGCCCTTCCCCACATTGAGCGCCGCTACGAGGCGCTGCTGCGCCGAGCGGGTGTAGATTTCATCATGCTTCCCGGCGAGACCCTCTGCTGCGGCAGCCCCGTAAAGCGCGCCGGGTACCTCCAAGACTTCGCGGACCTCAAGGCCAAGAACCTCAAGATCTTCGAGCGCTTTAGCGTCAAGAGAATCATCACGAACTGCCCCGGCTGCTACCACACCCTCAAGCGTGACTACGGCCTCGAGGCGTATCACATCACCCAGGTGCTCGCCGACCCAGACCGAGGAGCGCGCCTCTTGGGTAAGGACTCAAGCAGGGGAGATAAAGAAGTCACGTATCACGACCCCTGCCACCTGGGGCGCTGGTCGGGGATTTATGACGAGCCGCGTCGGCTGCTGCAGAGCGCGGGCTGGCAGGTCGAAGAGCTTCCGGACAACCGCGAGCACAGCTTGTGCTGCGGCGCGGGCGGCGGGGTGAAGGCCAACTTCCCGGAACTCGCAAACGCGATCGCCCGCCGGCGCCTCTCGCTCGTGAAGAACGGCAGGCTCTGCACGGCCTGTCCCCTCTGCTACGCCCACTTCAAGGAGAACGCAAACGGCATCGAGGTGCTGGAGCTGAGCGAAGTTCTCGTCGCCGAGCCCGTCCCGGAGAGGGAGAAGACATGAGCGCGAGCCCGAGCGCGAACGTAGAGCCCCTTGCGGGGATCGTCGGTGCGGAGAACGTCTCCACAGCCCTTGAGGCCCGCATCGCCTGCAGCCGGGACGCCTCGGGACTGGAGGGGGAGTGCCTGGCCGTGGTCTGGCCCTCCCACCCGGAGCACGTCCCCGCCGTGGTCGAGTGGGCGCTTCAAGAGGGTGTGGATTTAGTGCCGCGGGGCGCGGGCACCGGCCTCTGCGGCGGGGCCACCCCGCAGCGCTCCGTTGTTGTGGATCTCTCCCGCCTGACCCGCATTGGGCCCCTCGACCGAGAGGGGCGTCGGATCGAGGTGGAAGCCGGGGTCGTGCTGGGGGCGCTGAATCGCCGCTTGGCCCCGCAGGGGCTCTTCCTGCCCGTGATCCCGGGGAGCCACCGAGCGGCCACCGTGGGAGGGATGATCGCCACGGACGCGGCGGGCCTGCGCGCCGTCCGCTACGGCACCCTGCGGGACTGGGTCGAAGAAGTGACGCTCGTAGACGGGCTCGGTCGCGTCCATCGCCTGCGGGGCGACGCTTTAAGTAGCGCCGTGGGCCGCGAGGGGGTGACGGGCTTCGTCGTTAAGGCCGTCCTGAAGCTGGCCTCGCTGCCAACCCGACGAACCGTCTCCCTTATCGCCTTTGACGACGAGGAAGCGCTGCTGATCCAGCGGGACCGCTGGCTCCAAGACCCGCAGCTTACGGCCCTCGAGTACCTCAACCGCCACGCCGCGGGGGCCCTGGGCTGGGAGGCGCGGCCCCATCTCCTGGTGGAGTTCGACTCCGATCGCGGGGATATTCATGATCCGGAGCGCATCGCCGCGCTGTGGCGCGCCCGCGACGGCCTCTACCCCGTGCTCGCCCGCCGCGGCCATCCCGTCATCGAGGACCCCCGGCTGGAGGGGGAGGCGCTCCAGGAGCTGCTCCGATGGCTCGACGCGGAAGGGATCCCCGCCTTTGGGCATCTGGGCGTCGGGATCGTGCACCCCTGCTTCCGCGACGGCGACGGGCGCATCCCGGCCCTCTACGAGCGCGTGGCCGCGTGGGGCGGTCGGGTGAGCGGGGAGCACGGCATCGGCCTCAAGAAAAAGGGCTGGGTCGACGCCGCCTTCCGCGCCGAGATCCAGCAACTGAAAGAGAAGTACGACCCCAAGGGCGTTCTCAACCGGGGGAAGCTATGCTGACGGAGCCTACGGCAGACGGAAGCGTCGAGCTAGCGGAGAATCCGCCGTGCATCGAGTGCGGGCTGTGCCGCGAGGTCTGTCCCCTCTTCGCGGTGCTGCGGCAGGAGCACCTCAGCCCGCGGGGGCTGGCCCTCCTGGCCGAGCGGGAGGTCGCCTCCGTGGTGTTTTATCAGTGCACGCTCTGCCGGGCCTGTAAAGAAGTCTGCCCCGTGGGCCACGATCCGGACGGGGAGCGCGTGCGCGCCCGGCTCGTCGCCCGGGGCGTCGAGACGGAGGCCAACCGCGCCATGATCGAGAACATCCGCAAGTACGGCAACCCCTTCGGCCCCCTCAAGGAGGGGGAGATCCCCAAGACTTTGACCTGCTGCTGAGGCGAAGGTGAAGGAGTGAACCTGATGCGACAAAGACTTTGGATTGCGCTGGTCTTGCTGCTTGGGCTGGCTGCCCTCTCCATGACGGTCTGGGCGCAGGGGCCGGAGCGTCAGGCCGTCGTGTATTATAACGAGGCCTGCGACGAGTGCCGGGTGTACGTGAACGGCGAGCTGGCCGAGATCCTGTCTTCATACGACATTCGGCTCATCAAGAAGGACTACATCAATCAGCGGGAGAACCGCAGGGAGCTGAACGACCTCAACGACCGCCTGGGCGTCCCCTTGGAGCTCCAGAGCCACCTGGCGACGTTCATAGACGGGGGGCGGATCGTCCTGCAGGGGGAGCCGCCCCGGCAAGTTGTAGAAACCCTGCTCGCGCTCGAGGAGCTTCCGAAGCGGGTTTTGGTGTATGCCGAGGAGGGGAAGCACGACTCGTATAAAATTTGGGCCTTCGCCGGTCCGGTGAAGGAGTACCCCGCCGACACCCCCGTGGACGTCTACCTCCAGTGGTTTGCGGCCAACCGCGAGAACTTCCCGCAGGAAGCCACAAAGACTCGTAAGGGCAGGGGATTTCTGCTCCCGGCGGTGCTGCTCACGGGGCTCATCGACGGGATCAACCCCTGTGCGCTCGCGATCTTGCTCTTCTTCGTGTCGTTTCTGTTCACCATCCGCAAGACGCGGCTCTCCGTGGCCCGGATGGGGATGGTCTACATCGGCGCGGTGTACGTCGTGTACTTCCTGATCGGGCTGGGGCTCCTGCGGGCTTCCACGTTACTGGAGGGCCACTGGCTCGGGCAGGCCGGGGCCGTTTTGCTTATCGCGTTGGGGCTTACCAACGTGATTGGGGCTGCGTTTCCCCGATTCCCCATTCGCCTGGAGGTGCCCGAGGGGAGCAAGGAGACGCTGCAGCGCTGGATCTACCGGGCCACGCTGCCCGCGACGCTCGTCTTAGGTGTCTTGGTGGGGCTGCACACCTTCCCCTGCTCCGGCGGGC
>JALUUA010000024.1 GCA_027021605.1 Candidatus Bipolaricaulota bacterium
GAGACGGGGACCGTGCTCACGCTGACGATTCGGCACAAGAGCCTGGGGAAGGCGGGGCTGGAGTGGGACCCCGCGGCGCTGGTGCTCGGCGACGCCAACGACCAGGAGATCGCCGTCGACGGCGTGACGTTTCTCGTCCGCGATCTCCGCCTCCCGACCACCTCGACCGAGACCGAGCCCGAATGACACGAATCCCGCGAACGACGGGGACGCTTAGGCTTAGGGATTAGGGACGTCCGGCGTCGGAGTCGGGGTCAGGGAGGTTGACGAGCCAGAGGATCGAGCTGGCCACCGATCCCCCGCAGATGTCCAGGAGTTGGATCTGGACGCGGTTGGTGCCCCGGGCAAACAGCTCCGTGACGTCCGGGGGGTCGACGGGGCCCGTGCCCAGGCAGGAGTTGCTGAAATCGAAGAGCTTCGTGGCCTGGGTGCCGTCGGGGCGGGTGACCGTCAGGGAGAGGCCGTCGTCCACGAAGACGCTCCCGTCGCCGCGGGGGTTGGAGCTCAAGACGACCCGGCCCTCGAGGTAGCGCACCCGAAACTCCGTCGTGAAGAAGACCTCCCCTTTGGCGATCACGGGTCGCTGGGGGATGGCCTCCGTGATGGGGACGGGGAAGCTCCTCACGTCCGGGGGCGGGAAGAGCCGCTCGAGGTAGCCGCAGCCCGAGAGCACGAGGCCCAGCGCCGTAAGGGCCCCCAAGAGGCCGAGCCGGAGCGGCCGCCGCCCGTGCCCGCGATGGTCCCCCTGCTTCATGGTGCGTTGTCCCCCTTCAGGGCCATTCTAAATCCCGAGGGCGGCGAAGATCAACAGCAGGACGTTCAAGCTCACGATGATCGCGGCGCTCGTCCACGCCAGGAGCTTCGTGATCGGGCCATTGGCGTGCCTTCCCATGAGCCTCGGGTCGGACGTAAAGCGCACCAGCGGGATCACCGAGAACGGGAGCTGCATCGACAGGACGACCTGGGAGAGCACCAGGAGGGAGACGGGCCGGACGGCCAACAGCACGGCGATGACCGTGGGGGCCATGGTGAGCAGCCGCACCCCCAGGCGCAGCAGGGCGATTCTCCGGACCCGAATGTTGAGAAAGCCCTCGAAGACGATCTGGCCCGCGAGCGTCCCCGTGGTCGAGCTGGAGATCCCCGAGGCCAGGAGGGCGATCGCGAACGTGAGCGCGGCGGCCTTCCCCAAGAGGGGCGCGAGCGTCAAGTACGCCTGGTCGATCTCCGTGACGAGGATGCCGTTCCGGTGGAAGACGGAGGCGGCCATCACCAAGATGGCCCCGTTGACCAGCCAGGCGGCCCCCAGGGCGCTCACGGTGTCGAGCGCGGCCATCTTGATGATGCGCTCCCGCGCGTCGGGGTTGTTCCGCACCCGGGTCTTGACCTGGGCCGAGTGCAGGTACAGATTGTGCGGCATCACGGTCGCGCCCAGGATGCCCATGGCCAGGAAGAGCGCGGTCGTGCTCTCGAAGATCGTCGTGTTGGGCAGGAACGCGTTCCTGGCGACCTCGGCGAGGGCGGGCTGCGCCAGGAGGATCTCGATCACGTACGCCAGCCCGATGGTGGCCACGAACGCCAGGATGACCATCTCGACCCAGCGGAACCCGAAGCGCTCCAGCCAGAGGATGAACAGCACGTCGAAGACCGTGAGCAAGACGGCGATGGGCAGGGGGATGCCGAAGAGGAGGTTGAGGGCGAGCGCCACGCCCATGAACTCCGCCAGATCCGTGGCCATCATGGCGGCAAACGCCGTCACAAACAGAAACCGTCGCACGGGCGGGGAGTAGCGCTCGCGCATCATCTGGGCCAGATCGCGGCCCGTGACGATCCCGAGCTTGGCCGAGAGGACCTGCATTAAGATGGCGATGGCGCTCGAGAGCGTCACGATCCAGAGGAGCTTGTACCCGAAGCGGCTCCCCGACTCGAGGGACGTCGCCCAGTTGCCGGGGTCCATGTACCCGACGGACACCAAGAAGGCGGGCCCCAGGTAGAACCAGACGGAGCGCTTGGGCAAAGCTTTTGAGGTCGTTCTCTCCTGAACCGTGGCCATGAGTTATCCCTTGCGACTGTGGCGTTCTACTCCCGCTGGGCAGAGGGCCGGACCCAGACGTAGCGGGCGGCCTCGCGGCCCACGGTGCGCTCTTGGGCTTGGGCGCCGACGCGCACCCGGAGCGAGCCCCCGAAGGGCTCCCGGGCCACCAGCTCGACCGTCACGTTGGGATAGAGGCCCCGCTCGCCCAGGTAGCGCAGCAGCTCGGGGTCGTGGTCGCTCACCTCGACGACGACGGCCCGGCGGCCGGGCTCCAGCTCCCCCAAGGGGATCCGCTCCGCGGGCGAGGCGGGGAAGCTCCCGTCGCGCGCGGGGATCGGCGCGCCGTGCGGGTCGTGGGTCGGGTGGCCCAACAGCTCGTCGATGCGGTCCTCCAGCTCCTCGGAGAGCACGTGCTCCCACTTCTCCGCCTCGTCGTGGACGCGGTCCCAGGGGACGCCCAGGGCTTGTTGCAGATAGAGCTCGATGAGGCGATGGTGGCGAATGACTTCTAAGGCGATCTTCCGCCCGGCCTCCGTCAGCTCGACGCCCCGGTAGGGCCGGTGGACCACGAGCTTGAGGCGGGCGAGCTTCTTGAGCGCGCCCGTCACGGTGGCGGGGGCCACCCCCAGGCGCTCGGCCAGCGCCGTGGTGCTGAGCTTCTCCCCGGAGCGCTCCCGCCCCAGCTCGTAGATCGCCTTGAGGTAGTCCTCGATCGTCTGCGTCTGCATTTTGAGCTGCCTAATGATAAATTTTGGTATGCCAAAATTCTAAGGCTCCCAAGCCCCCCTGTCAAGGGGCATCGTTGCGAATACACACCCATCCGCGTTGTCCCGCTTCGAGACGGGAGTGGGTTCGCGCGCTGGGAGAACTCGTTTCCATGAGGTATCATTCACTGCCAAGCTGCCGAATGTTATGTTGCACGGGAAAGGATCACCAAGAGAGGATCGTACAAAGATGAACGTCACCGGAGAGGCCATTCGCGTAGAAGACGGCTCCCTGCACGTGCCTTCGCAGCCCCTCATCCCCTACATCGAGGGGGACGGGATCGGGCCGGAGATCTCCCGAGCGGCGCGGGCGGTGCTTGATGCCGCCGTCGAGCGCGCCTACGGGGGCGCGCGGCGCCTCCGCTGGGTGGAGATCTACGCCGGGGAGAAGGCCCAAAAGCGCACGGGAGACCTCCTCCCCCGGGAGACCCTGGAGGCCATCCGAGAGCTCAAGGTGGCCCTGAAGGGGCCGCTGGCGACGCCCGTGGGCTCCGGCCACCGCAGCCTGAACGTGACGCTGCGCCAGGAGCTGGACTTGTACGCCTGCGTGCGGCCCATCCGGCACCTGCCCGGGGTGCCCAGCCCCCTCCAGGACCCCCAGGACGTCGATTTCGTCATCTTCCGCGAGAACACCGAGGACGTCTACGCCGGGATCGAGTGGGAGTCGGGCAGCCCCGAGGCCCGCCGGTTCGCCGAGCTCCTGCGGGAGCACTTCGGGGTGGAGATCCGGCCCGACGCCGGGGTGGGGGTCAAGCCGATCAGCGAGTTCGGCACCAAGCGCTTGGTGCGCCAGGCGATCGCGTACGCCCTCCGCCACGGGCGAAAGCGGGTCACCCTCATGCACAAGGGGAACATCATGAAGTACACCGAGGGGGCCTTCCGCAAGTGGGGCTACGAGGTGGCCCGGGAGGAGTTTCCCGATCAAACGATCACGGAAGAGGAGCTCTTTTCCCAATACGACGGGAAAATCCCCGAGGGCAAGGTGCTCATCAACGACCGGATCGCGGACATCATGTTCCAGCACGTGATCACCCCGCCGCGGGAGTTCGACGTGATCGCGACCCCCAACCTGAACGGGGACTACCTGAGCGACGCCTGCGCCGCCCAGGTGGGGGGCGTGGGGATGGCCCCCGGCGCCAACCTGGGCGACGAGGTGGGCGTCTTCGAGCCCACCCACGGCACCGCCCCCGACATCGCGGGCAAGAACGTCGCCAACCCGACGGCGCTCATCCTCTCGGGAGCCCTCCTGTTGGATCACCTGGGCTGGACGGAGGCCGCCGAGCTCATCCCCGAAGCGCTCGCCCGCACGTTCCTGCAGAAGCGCGTCACCGGCGACCTCGCCCGGCTCCTGGAGGGAGCCGACCGGCTCTCCACCGACTCCTTTGCCCAAGCCGTAATCGAAAACATCCGGGCGCTCTCGCCGGGAGAGGAGGTCTGACCCCATGGCGCAAGGCTTGCGGTATGCCGAGCCGACGCCCGCCGACCCCCGGCTCTTCGTGGTCGACGCCGAGATGGTCGGCATGAGGGGCTACGGCGGGCTTTACCTCCTGAAAGCCCCCAAGCCCGCAATCATCGAGACGGGCTTCTCCCACACGACCCCCAAGACCCTTAAGGCCCTGGAGGAGGTGGGGATCGCCCCCCAGGATGTGCGCTACATCGCCGTGACCCACGTCCACATGGACCACGCGG
>JALUUA010000025.1 GCA_027021605.1 Candidatus Bipolaricaulota bacterium
GGTGGAGGAGCTCTTAGAATTAGTGGGCCTTGCCAAGGACGTGGCGGATCGCTACCCCCACGAGCTCTCCGGGGGGATGAAGCAGCGGGTGGTGCTGGCCGCCGCCCTGGTGATGAACCCCCGGGTGGTCATCCTGGACGAGCCCACCTCGGCCCTGGACGTGAGCATCCAAGCCCAGATCATGAACCTTCTTAAGCGCTTAAAGCGGGAGCTGGGGCTCTCGTACGTGTTCATCACCCACGACATCGCGCTGGCGAGCGACTTGTGCGATTACATGGCTATCGCCTACGCGGGCCAGATCGTAGAGCTCGGGACGGCCGAGCAGGTGCTCCTGGAGCCGGAGCACCCCTACACCCAGGGGCTGTTGGAGAGCATTCCCCGGCTGCGCTCGACGAAGCTGCCCTCGTTCATCCCGGGCGCGCCCCCGGACCCCGTGGATCTTCCCCAGGGTTGTCGGTTCCGGGAGCGCTGTCCCAAGGCGTTCGAGCGCTGCACGGAGATGCCGCCCCTGCTCCCGGGCAAGGGCACGGGCCACGAGGTCCGCTGTTGGCTTCTTGCGGGGCACGGGCCGGTCGAGTAACCGGCCATCTTGGCTCCTAGGGCGAGCAGTGGGGTTGAGGTTGAGTTGAGGTTGAGAACCGCGCCTCAGGCGCTATAATTCGCCCCCCGTCGGAGAATCGCCATGAGCATCCACGAAAGATTGCTTCAGGAAGGGCTTAGCCTGCCCCCGACGTTTGCGGCCCTCCCGGCCGAGTACTCGAGCTGGGAGCGGGCCCAGGTGGCGTTGGTGCCCGTCCCCTACGACGGGACGGCGTCGTATCGCCCGGGAGCGCGCCGCGGGCCCTCGGCGATCTTGGAGGCTTCCCCCCAGCTCGAGCTCTACGACGAGGAGCTTCAGGCGGAGCCCTATCGGGTGGGGATCGCCACCCTGCCCCCCCTGGACGCGGTGATCGACCCCGAGGCGATGACCCGCCGGGTGGAACAAGCCGTCTCCCTTGTCCTCCAAAGCGAAAAATTCCCCATCGTGCTCGGAGGGGACCACTCGATCACCGTCGGGGCCGTCCGCGCCCTCGCGGAGCGCTACGGCCCGCTCTCCGTGCTGCAGCTCGACGCCCACTCCGATCTTCGGAAGGAGTACCAGGGCTCGCGCTTCAGCCACGCCTGCGTGGCCCGGAGGATTCTGGAGTTGGGCTGCTCCCTCGTCCAGCTGGGGATCCGCAGCCTGACCCGCGAGGACGCAGAGCTCATACGCCAGCAGGAGGCCCTCACGACGGTCTACGCCCACGAGCTGCATCGCGACTTCAAAGGGGCCCTTGGGGCCCTCGAGCGTTTGCGGGGCCCCGTGTACATCTCGGTCGACCTGGACGTCCTCGACCCGGGGGTGATGCCCGCGGTCGGGACCCCGGAGCCCGGAGGGCTCGGCTGGTATCAGCTGCTCGCCGTGTTGCGGGAGGCGTTTGTGCGCTATGAGGTCGTGGGCTGCGACGTGGTGGAGCTCTGCCCCATCGAGGGAATGGTTGCCCCGGACTTCACCGCGGCCCGCTTGGTCTACAAGCTCATCGGGTACTGGGCGGCCTTCCAGGGGCAGGCGCCGACAAACTCAACGAACAAGAAGGAACGATCGAGGTGAGCGATGCAGCTAATCCCCCGCAAGGTCTTTTTCGTAAAGGGCGTCGGACGCCATCGGGATGAACTCCACTCCTTCGAGCTGGCTCTTCGGGATGCGGGCATCGAGCGCTTTAACTTGGTACCCGTATCGAGCATCCTGCCGCCGGGGTGCGAGATCGTCCCCCCGGAGGAAGGGCTCAAGGAGCTGCGACCGGGGCAGATCGTCTTCTGCGTGATGGCCCGGAACAGCAGCGAGGAGCCCGGCCGACGGGTGGCCGCGGCGATGGGCTGTGCCCGGCCCCTGGACCCGGAGGGCTACGGGTATTTGGCCGAGCACGACGCGTTCGGGGAGAGCGCGGAGGAGGCTTCCGAGTACGCCGAAGATCTGGCGGTGGCGATGCTCGCCTCCGCGCTGGGGGTTCCCAACGACGAAGCCCATCGCGAGAAAATGCGCACCCTGAGCGTAGCCCAGTCGGCGGTGGTCGAGCCCGGAGGGTTTACCACCGTGATCGCGGCGGCGGTGTTTGTGCTTTGACAAGAAGATGGACCCAGCCGAGCGCCTCCGGCGGTGAAATCGAGCGAGGCAAAGAGGGGATGCCGCCCGGCTTTGCTGTGATCGCGGCTACTATGGGGACAGCGTCACCCTAAGTTACTACGCTTGCTATCAAGCGATGTGGGTCGCCGTCGGAGATCCTCCTGCGGGCCTTTGGCGGCACGGCGGGTTGATCAACGAGTTCTGCCGCGGACGGTGGCAGACGCCGCCTGCAGCCCCTCAAGACCTCTCCGGCCTGCGGAAGCGCCTCGATCGACTCTACTTGTACAGAGTGCAAGTCGATTACGAAGCTCGGACTTTAGGCAAAGGGGAGGCCCAAGAAGGGTTGAACACTCTAGCGGAAGTCCTTAAGCTGGTTGCGCAGCATACCGGTCTTTCCATCTGAACGTGCAAGGAGGATGCCGGTGGCCGGTCTCACTAAGGTGTTGACGCCGAGCGAGATTGCCCGAGCAACAGCTGACATGGTCTTAGCCCTACAAAAAAAGTTCCCTCAGGCTCAGATCGTCCCCTGCGACACGATCGAGGGCGAAGCCCTCCACTTAGAGGTGCAGCTTCCCCACATCTCGGAGGAGGAGCGGAAGCGGGCCCAAGAGGAGGCTTTGGATCTCAAGCGCCAAATCGAGGATCGTTACGGGCTTTCGATCCTCGTGCGCGTGGTTTCCCAGACCTAAATGCGCCGCAGCACCACCGTGGAGTTGTGCCCGCCGAACCCGAAGGAGTTCGACAGCACCACGTCCACCTGAGCGGGCCGCGCCTCGTTGGGAACGTAATCTAAATCACACTCGGGGTCCGGGTGCTCGTAGTTGATCGTCGGCGGAAGCACCCCCTCCACGAGAGCCATCAGGGCCGCGATCGCTTCCACCGCCCCGGCCCCGCCCATCAGGTGCCCGATCTGGGACTTGGTGGAGCTTACGGGGATCCGATAGGCCCGCTCCCCGAAGACGGCCTTGATGGCCTTCGTCTCGGCCACGTCCCCCAGGTCGGTGGCCGTGCCGTGGGCGTTGATGTAGCCCACCTCCTCCCGGGAGACGCCCGCGTTCTCGAGCGCGTTCTCCATGGCCTTTTGGGCCCCGCGCCCCTCGGGGTCGGGGGCGGTGATGTGGTGGGCATCCGCGCTCATCCCGTGGCCCGCCAGCTCCGCGTAGACCCGGGCATCCCGCCGCATCGCGTGCTCAAGGCTCTCTAAGATCATGATGCCCGCCCCCTCGCCGATGACGAAGCCGTCGCGCTCCGCGTCGAAGGGACGGGAGGCCCGCTCGGGCTCGTCGTTGCGCCGCGAGAGGGCGCGGGCCTGGTCGAAGCCCGCGTAGGTCAGGGGCAGCATCACCGACTCCGAGCCGCCCGCGATCATCACGTCCGCGTAGCCCCAGCGGATGAGGTCCGCGGCCATCCCCAGAGCGTGGTTCGAGCTGGCACACGCGGAGACGATCCCGTAGTCCGGCCCGCGCAGGCCCCACTCGAGCGAGATCTCCCCCGCCACGGCGTTGGGCATGAACATGGGCACGAAGAAGGGACTCACCCGGCGTGGGCCCTTCTCCAAGAACGTCAGGTGGTTCTGGATGAGCACCTCGATGTTGCCGATCCCCGTCCCGATCAGGACCCCGATGCGGTCTCTGTCCTCGTCCTCGAGGGAGAGCCCCGCGTCTTCCAGGGCCAGGCGGGCGGCGGCGATCGCCAGCTGGGTGGAGCGGCCCAGCTTCCGGGCCCGCCGCTTGTCCATGTACTCCAAGGGATCGAAGTCCCGAACCGGGGCTCCCAGCTTGGACTCGATGCCCTCTAAGTCCACCAGATCGTCGACGCGCTGGGTTCCGGAGCGGCCCTCCTTGAGGGCCTGCCAGAACCCCTCGCGCCCGCGGCCGATGGGGGTGATCGCCCCTACCCCCGTGATGACCACCCGGCGTCCTTCCCTGAAGTCGGCGCTCATGGCGCTCCATGATAGCCCATTCCCCCCGGCGGTCACAAACGGCCGCGGCCGCCTCGGGTGCGTGTACGGCCGCCGGGGGTTGCCGTTTTCAGTTTTCAGTTTTCAGCTTTCGGTTTTCGGGTTGCGGTTTGAACTCCCCGGAGGGGCCGGACTATAATTCCGCAATCGAAGTGGCCCCTTGGGGAGGTGAGGCGGATGCCTCAAGACATCACGCAGCTGCTCACGTCTTTGGGCAACTTGCTGATCGCCATCGGGATCATGGTCCTGCTCGTTCGGTTGGGAAGCTACTTGGAGGGCATGTAACGCATGCAACGGAGGCCGCGATGCCCCCGATCCTGGAGGGCCTCATCTACTTCCTGATTGCCGTGGGGATCGCTGTCCTGCTCATGCGCGTCGGCGGGGTCCTCGAGCGGTAGCCTTTCCTCCCCCTCCCGCGTCCGCCACCGGCCGCAGGTGGTGGGCCACGAACTCCCTCAGCAGGCGCTCGCCCAGCGCGATTTCCTCCGGGGAGAGCTTCAGCCGTTTGAGCTTGGGAAAGGGAAGCTTAAGGAGCATGGCCAGTCCGCGGGCCGCCCCCGGCGAGAGCGGGATCTCCCGCGCCCCCTCCCCTCCGCCCGCGGACCCCGGAGCGGAGGGGGAGCGGCACCCCCCGCAGAGCAGACCGCCCTTGTCTTGGGAAAATGCCGGTCCCCGCCCCCCGGATGCCGCGGCCGCGGGAAGCTCCCGGCCGCAGACGGCGCAGCGCTCCAGCTGCGGGGCCACTCCCAGACGCGCCAGCAGCTTCCAGGGGAACGCCAGCTCGTACAGCCGCACGTCCTCCTCGGTGCTCAGCGCTTCCAGGAGCTCCCCAAACAGCTCGAAGGCCCGCTCCTCCGTGTGGTCCTCCTCCAAGAGCCGGTGGACGAACCGGGCGCAGCGCAGCGCCGCCGTGAGGCGATCGTAATCCCGCTGCAGCTCAGGATGCGCCCGCAGCAGGCTCGCCTGGCTCAGGGTTTTCAGGCCCGCGCGGTCGTAGTAGACGAACTCGCTCAAGGTGAGGGGCTCCAAGGCCGCGCCGAAGGGGCTCGTGGGGCGGCGGGCCCCCTTGGCGATGAGCGAGATCACCCCCGCCTCTCGGGTGAGCACCTTGAGGATCTTGCTCGTCTCCCCGTAGTCCTGGGTGCGGATCACGTACCCGACGGCCTTCTTGAGGCGGCTCATGGGAAGACCTCGCGGCGAACCGTGGCCCGCTCCACGCGCTCCTCTACAACTTCTACTCCCAATCCCGGCCCGGAGGGGACGCTCAGGGTCCCGTCCGGGTTCAGCTCGAAGGGCGGCTCGACGAGGTCTTGGGGGTAGTACCGTCGGCTGGCCGAGAGGTCATTGGGCAGGGTAAACCCGGACAGCGAGGCCAAGGCGACGTTGTGGGCCCGCCCGATCCCCGTCTCCAGCATCCCGCCGCACCACACGGGGACCCCCCTCTGAACGCAGAGGTCGTGGATCTCCCGGGCGGCGGAGGGCCCGCCCACCCGCCCCGGCTTGATGTTGAGGATCCTGCAGCTCCCCAGCTTCAGGGCCTGGCGGGCGTCGTCCGGGGATTTTACGCTCTCGTCGAGGCAGACGGGCGTCTGAAGCTGTCGTTGCAGCTCCGCATGGTCCACCAGGTCGTCGTAGCGGAAGGGCTGCTCCAGCATCATCAACCCGAACCCGTCCAGGGCTTTGAGGGTGGGCAGGTCGTTGAGCGTATAAGCGGCGTTCGCGTCGGCCATCAGGGGGATCTCCCCGAAGCGCTCCCGGACGGCCTCTAGGACCTTGAGGTCCCAGCCCGGCTTGATCTTGAGCTTCACGCGACGATAGCCCTGTTCGAGAGCGTCCTCCACGCGCTTAAAGAGCTCGTCGAGGGAGGGCTGAATCCCCAGGCTGATGCCGCTCTCCACCCGGTCCTTGACCCCCCCGAGGGCCTCCCGAAGGGAGATCCCCCGAGAGCGGGCCCAGAGATCCCACAGGGCGGACTCGAGACCGGCCTTGGCCATGGGGTGGCCCCGCACCCGCCTCCACCCCCGGGCGATCTCTGTGGGGTGCTCGAGCGCCTTTCCCAGGGTGAGCGGGAGGAGGAAATCCTTCAAAATGTGCCAAGCCGTCTCGATCGTCTCGTAGGCGTACCAGGGTCCGGCCCCGGCGACGCACTCGCCCCAGCCGGAAAGCCCGTCTCCCCGAACTTGGAGGAGGATACAGGGGCGGACTTCCTCGCGCCCGAAGCTCGTCTCGAACGGCTCCACCAAGGGCAGCTCCACGACCCGTAGCTCGACTTGCTCAATCTTTAGGGTCATCTTCGTGACAAGGCATTGTACCCGACTCAGGTATCGGTCAGCGGATAGGCAAACGGATGAACGGATGCCGTCTGCGCGAAGCCCATCCGCTTATCCGTTACCCATCCGTTGACCGAGATCCCGTCGCTCGAGAAGGACCTCAGGCAACTCTCTCTCCAACAAATAAAACCCCCGCCGCTTTTCTCCGGCCCCGTCCCCGGCTCCGGCGACGAAGAACTCGCTTACGAGGTACCCCCGGGCCAGATAGCGCCGGAAGATCTCGCGCGTCTCGAGCCGCCAGCGCAGCGCCGCCTCCGGGTCTCGTGCTTTTAGCGCGTTGAGGTCCGTGGGGATCTCCACGAGCAGCCGCTCGTCCTCGAGGTCCAAGCGGACCTCCGCGTTTTGGAGGAGGGCGCCTCGGCGCTCCGTTCGGTTCACCACGGGGGCGTGGGGCGGCGGGGCCGAAGCGGGCCGCTCGATCCGGGCCCGCACCCTGGGCGAAGAAATCCACCACTCGACCGTGAGGCGATCCGTGGGGAGCCCGCGGTTGAGCTCGTCGCGCATGTCCCCGTACAAATTTTCTTCATAGCTTCGGGCAATTACGCCCAGCTTCCCGAAGTTGAACCGGGCGTTGGCGGCCTGGAGCGGGTCGAAGGTCCAGGTGATGAGGGGGAGCCCCTGGGCGAGCACCCGCTCTCTCTGGGCGAGCTTCAGCTCGTATCCCACCCCGCGATAGCGCCGCTCGGCGAGGACCCCGCACATGAGCGAGCAGTGCTTCCAGCAGCGGTGATCGGGGTCGTAGCCCAAGAACCCGAAGACGAAGCCGATTAGCTCGTCCCCATCCCCATCCCCGTTCCCGTCTCCACCGCCGTCGAAGGCCCCCAGCAGGACCCCGCCGCTCTTCTGGGCCGTCAGCAGCAGGTGGTGGGGGACGACACCCACGTCCGAGAAGCCCCAGATGCGCTTCTGCAGCTCCTCGCAGGCGTGCAGCTCCTCCAGAGTGTGCAGCGGCCGGATCTGGATCCCGATCCCCATCCCCATGGCTGTCCGTCGTTGCCGTTGTCGTCGGCTCAGGTCCCGGTGGCGAGGTCCTCGACGGAGCGGGCGGATGCGATGATCGCCCGCTTTCTCCGGAGGCGCTCCTGGGCCCGCTCCCGTCGCTTATGGTACAGGAACTCATCGGCCCGCTCCAGGACGCTCTCGAGGCTCTCCTCGGAGTCGGGGTGCCAGGCGGCCACCCCGAAGCTGATGGAGATCTTGTGGTCCCCCAATCCGGGGTCCCAAGCGTGGAACTTCTGCAGCAGGCGCTCCATGGCCGCCTCGGCCTCCGCCTCCGCGGTCCCGGCCATCACCACCAGGAACTCGTCCCCGCCGTAGCGGACGATCACGTCCTGGGAGCGGACGCTCTCCTTCAGGATCGCGGCCACCTCTTGGAGGATGCGATCCCCGGTGGCATGGCCGAAGCGGTCGTTAATAGCATAGAATTCATTCAAATCAATCATGACGAACGAGATGGGATACCCCTGGCGGCGGGCGCGCTCCCGTTCGGTGGCGAGGTACTCCGTGAGGTAGTGGCGGTTGTACACGCCGGTGAGCGCGTCGTGGAGGGCCATCTGCTTCAACCGTTCCCGGTCGCGGGCCCGCAGCACCGCGGCGGTGATCTCCTCGCGCAGCTCCCAGAGGCGTTGGGCGTCCTCCTCGGTGAGGGCCCCCTCCTCCTCGAGGTTGTTGACGTTGAAGAAGGCGAGCACGCGGCCCGTCTCCGGGTCGGGGAGGGGGAGCACGATCGTCGAGCCGGGGGGCGGCATCCCCAACTTCTCGCGAATCTTAAGGGTGACAGGGCTTTCCATCTGCTGAGAACGTGTAAGAATCGTCGGGCGGTCGCTCGCAAGGAGTTGCAGCAGTTCCTCCTCGCGATACTCGATCTGCCGCAGCTTCTCCATGGGGCGGCCGATTGCCATCCAGAAGCGGTAGACACCGTTCTCCTCGTCGTAGAGGAGGACGCTGCCGGCGTTCGCCCGGGGGTGAAGCATCGCGATGGCCCGCTTCAGCACGCGGTGGAGGAGCTGCTCGAAGTCCCGCGTCTCGTTCAGCTCGCGCAGGAACTCGTTGAGCTGTTGCAGCCTCTCGCGATGGCGCAGCTCCCGCAGGGCCACCCCCAGCTGGCGGGCCAGGGCCTCCATGATCTCCACGTCCTCGTGGTCAAAGGCCCCCACCTGCGCGCTTTCGATGTTGATCAACCCCAGGACCTCCCCCCCCTCGACGATGGGGACGGCCAACTCCGAGCGGATGTCCGGGTGCCCCATCAAATAGTCAGGGTGCCGGCGGACGTCGGGGACGAGGATCGTGCGCCCCTCGCGCGCCACCCGCCCGCAGATCCCCTGATCCAGCTGCAGACGCCGGAAGCGATCGAGCAGCTCCTCCTGATCGGCAAACGTGGAGGAGAAGGCCCCGCGCCGCGAGACGAGCTCGTCCCCCTCCTTGAGATAAATGGCGACGTGCTCGTAGCGGAAGACCTCCTGGAGGATGCGCGCCGCCTCCTCCAGGAGCGCGTCGATGGTGGTAAGGCGGGTGAGCTGCTCGCCCAAGCGGTAGACGGCTCGCAGGCGATCCCGCGAGCGGCGCAGGGCTTCCTGCCGCTCCAGCCCGCTCAGGGCCAGGGCCACTTGATCGGCCAGCGCCTGGAGCAGGCTCAGGTCGTCGGGGGTGTAGGCCCCCTTCTGGCGGTCCTCGAGGTTGAGGACTCCCAGGAGCCGCTCGCCCAGCTGAATGGGGACGGCCAGCTCCGAGCCCATCGGCTCCGTGCCCCGGATATAGCGCGGGTCTTGGGAGACGTCGTTCACCAGGGCGGGCCGCCGCTCCCGGGCCACCCACCCCGTCACCCCCTTCCCGACGGGGAGGGTATCCCCCACGCGATAGGGGCATCGGACCTCCCCGGTTTGGGCGATCAGCTCCAGCTCCCCGTCGCGGGCCAAGAGCAGCGCTCCGTACTCGTAGTCAAAGACCTCCCGGACCAGGGGGAGCACCCCCCGGTAGAGGGCCTCCAGGGAGGGGAACTCCGCCAGGCGGTGGCTCACCCGGTAGAGCGCCTGGAGGCGCTCCTGGTAGTGGGCCTTCTGGACCGCCCAGGCGGCCAGCTGCACCAGGGCCTCCAGGGGTTCCAGCTCCTCGGGGGTGGGGACCTGGCCGTGGTCGGGGTCGGCCAGGGTCACCCGCCCCAGCACCCGGCCCTCGACCTCCAGGAAGTAGACGAGCGTGTCGTGCTCCCCCCAGCGGGCCGCCTCGTCCCGCTCCCGGGCGGGCGGGCGCCCCCTTGGGTCCCCGTCCTCCTCCCGGCGGAGGACGGGGACCCCGACCTCGGTGATCTCGGGCAAGTCCCGGGGCGTGACGTAGTAGGCCGAGCCGATCCGCCGGCCGCGCTCGACGAGGGAGCGGTTGGGCAGGAGCCGTCGCTGTTCGGCCATGGCGCGGAGCGTCCGTTCCTGATCGGGCGGCAGCCCCTCGATGTAGACCCCGGCCACGTCCGGCGGCTCCGGGTCGTCCAGGGGCCGGGGGCGGTCGAAGACGAGGACCCCGGCCACCCGAAACGGCGACTGCTCGATGAGGGCCCGCACAATGGGCTTTAGGACCTCGGGGAGGGTCGTGGCCCGCAAAAGGGAGGCCCCGATCTCCACCCCGCGGCGCTGGACCTCCCAGAGCCTCCTCCACTCCAGGGCCGCGGCCAGCTGGTTGGCCAGGAGCTGCAGGAGGGCGCTCTCCGCGGCGGAGAAGCCGCTGCGGCGGGGGCGGAACCGGCCCACGACCAGCACCCCGCTCCGCCGGCCCTCGCGCTGTAGGGGGACCCCCAACACCGCCCGCAGGCCCCGCGCGGCCCACCGCTCCGACCGCCCCGGCCAGCGGGGATAGTCGTTGATGAACTGCGGCTCCCCTCTCCGAAAGACCTCCCAGGCCAAGCCGCCCTCCGCCGCGCTCAGCCGCGCTCCCCGCATTTCCTCCGGCAACCCCAGGGTCTCCTCGAAGACGAGGTCGTCCCCGTGCGCGTCGTAGAGGTAGAGCCCGCCGGCGTCGGCGTCGACCAGCTCGACGGCCACCTGGAGGGCCTGGCGGATCAGCCCGCCGCGCTCCCGGCCCGGCCGGAACCAGCGGGTGGTCAGCTCCTGCAGCCGGCGGAGGGCGCGGTTGTGCCGCTCCAGCTGCCCCCGCTCCTGGGCCCGCACCACGGCCAGGACCGCCTGGTCCGCCAGGGCTTGGGCCATCCGCAGCTCCTCGGGCGTCCACGTGCGGTGGGGGCGGTCGTAGTAGAGGGCCAGCTTTCCCAAGAGCCGCCCGTGGAACAGGGGCACGAAGAGGATGGAGCGCACCCCCTCCCGCTCGATCGCCTCCCGCAGGGGGGCGAGCTCGGGGTCCGAGGGCGCGTCCGGGATGAGGAGCGGCTCCGGTTTCTCCGGGATGTCGGGGGGCCAGGGGGAGTGGTCCGCCACCGCCCCCACGTACTCCCGGGAGAGGCCCACCGAGACCGGGGCCGAGAGCCTCCCCCCCTCGTCAAAGAGGTACACGGCGCACCGATCGCAGCCAAAGAGGGACTTTCCCAGGCGAACGAGCCGCCGCAGGAGGTCCTCCAGGCCGAGCGGCTCGTTCAGCGCCCTCAGCCCCTCCAGGAGCGTCTGAAACTTCTTTTCGTAGGTCCGAGCCACGTTCAAGGGTTTCCCTGGAATTCTCGGTGGGTTCATGGTACACGCACAAAGGAGGGGTGTCAACCGCCATCCCGTTCATTCGGGTCCGAGCACGCGGGCGATCTGCGCTTCGCTCTCGTTCCAGCGCTCGCGCACCTTCACTTGGAGATCCAAGTAGACTTGGGTGCCCAGGAGCTGCTCCATGTCGAGCCGGGCCAGCCGCCCGATCTCCTTGATCCTCTGCCCCCCCTGGCCGATTAAAATGCCCTTCTGCGAGGGCTTCGCCACGTAGATCGTCGCGTACACTTCCACCAGGGGCTTGTCCTCCCGCTCCCGGATCTGGGTGACCTCCACGTAGACGGAATAGGGCACCTCTTGGCGGGTTAAGTGGTAGATCTTCTCGCGGATGATCTCGGCCAGCACGAACTCCTCCGGCCGGTCGACGGTGACCTCGTCGGGGAAGTACTTCGGCCCCTCGGGGAGGTACTGCTTGATGAGCTGGATCGTCTTGCCCAGGTTGATCCCCTGCAGGCACGAGATAGGGATGATCTCGGCAAAGAGGCCCGTCTGGGCGTACGTCTCGATCGTCTTGGGGACCTGATCGCCCTTGGCCTTGTCGATCTTGTTGATCAGCAGGAACTTGGGCATCGAAAGCTTCTTCAGGTGCTCGAAGATCTTCGCGTCGTACTCTTGGATCTCCACCCAGGGCTCGATCATGTACAGCACGAGATCGAGACCTTCCAGAGCGCCGAAGGCTTGTTTCAGCAGCAGACGACTCAGCTTGTCCACGGGCTTGTGGAGCCCCGGGGTGTCCACGAAGACGATCTGGGCCTCGGGGTCGTTGTAGATGCAGCGGATGCGGTTGCGGGTGGATTGGCGCTTCTCCGAGACGATCAGGACCTTCTTGCCCAGGATGGCATTGATGAACGTGGACTTGCCCACGTTCGTCTGCCCCAGGACGCCGACAAAGCCGGACTTAAAGCTCATAGCGAGATCAACTCCCGGTTGCGCACGAGGTTGAGGGCCTTCTCGATATCATCGTGCAGGAATCGGTCGCGAACCCAAGGCGGAATGTCCTCCCGAAAGCGCGCGTAGGCCCTTCGGGTTGTGGGGGCCATCCTCCCCGCATCGGAGAAGCTCAGGGCCTGGCCCGCAACGAGGAGCGCGATCGCCGCGATCTTCTCGACGTTCTGCGCGATGCGGTGGACCTTCCAGGCCGCGACGCTCGCCAGGCTGTTGTAGTCCTCCTTGCCCCCCGAGGTGGGGAGGGAGTCCACCACGGCGGGATGGGCCAGTACTTTGTTTTCGGCCACGAGGGAGGCCGCGGTGTACTGGGCGATCATGAGCCCCGAATGGAGCCCCCCCTCCCGCACCAGGAACGGCGGGAGGTCCGGATGCTCCAGCAGATACGCGATCTGGCGTTCTAAAAACCCGCCGAGCTGGGCCGTCACGAGCCCCAGCACCTCGAGGGCGAGCGCGAGGGTCTCGCCGTGGAACTCCCCGCCCGAGAGGGCCTCCCTTGAGTCGGGGAAGAGGAGGGGGTTGTCCGTGGCCGAGTTCACCTCTACCTCCAGCGTTTTCTCGACGAATTGCAGGCCCTCCCGGACGGCCCCGAGCACCTGGGGGGCGCACCGCAGGCTGTAGGGGTCTTGGACGTCGGGGTTGCGGTCCACAAGCCGACTGCCCTCCAGCAGGGCCCGGAGGCGCTCGGCGGCGAGCCGCTGGCCGGGGTGGGGGTGGACCTCGCCCAGCCGGGGGTCCAGCGGGGCGGTGTGGGCCCCGGCGGCCTCGTAGGCCCAGGCCGTCACGAGCAGCGCGTGCTCCCAGAGATTTTCCGCCTGAACGAAGGCGCAGAACCCGAGCCCCAGCGAGACTTGGGTCCCGTTGATGAGGGCCAGCCCCTCCTTGGGGGCGAGCTTCAGGGGCTCCAGGCCCAGCCTGGCGAGCGCCTCGGCCCCGGAGAGCCGTTCGCCTTGGAGGAGGGCCTCGCCCTCCCCGACGAGGAGCAGCGCCAGGTGGGCCAGGGGGGCGAGATCGCCGCTGGAGCCCACGGAGCCCTGCGACGGGATCACGGGCACGACGCCCGCGTTGAGCAGCTTCTGCAGGCGCTCCACAATTATAGGCCGCACGCCCGAGTGGCCCCGCAGGAGGGCGTTTAGGCGAAAGAGCAAAGCGGCACGGGCCGCTTCCGGGGGGAGGGGCTCGCCCACCCCGGCGGCGTGGCTCCTCAGCAAGTTAAGCTGCAGCTCCTCCAGCTTCTCCGGGGGGATGACCGCGGTAGAGAGCTTGCCGAAGCCCGTGTTGATCCCGTACACCCTTTGCCCCTCGGCGACGATCCCCTCCACCAAGCGGGCGGAGGCTTCCACGGCCGTCAGGGCTTTCGGGGAGAGGGAGACGGGCTCGTTTCCAAAGACGACGCGCTCGGCGTCCGACAGGGACAGATGGTGGCCGTCCAGCTCGATCATGACGCCCCATGATAGCGCCGCTTCACGTCAAGCTGCAAAATAGACGCGAAACGGGCACGACGCCATGTTCCGTGATGAGCTGTACGTGGTCTGCCACAACATCCGCAGCCTGCACAACGTGGGCTCTATATTCCGAACGGCCGACGGGGCCGGGGTGACCAAGCTCTATTTGTGCGGGTACACGGGCCACCCGCCGCGGCCCGAGATCTCGAAGGTCGCGCTGGGGGCCGAGCGCGCCGTCCCGTGGGAACATCACTACCAGACGTGGTGCGTCTTGGATCGCCTCCGGGCCCAGGGCGTTCAAGTCATCGCGCTGGAGAACCGCGTCGAGGGGAGCGTGGACTACCGGGAGGTGCGCCCCCGGTTCCCCGCCGCGCTGCTTTTGGGGAACGAGGTGGAGGGGCTCTCGCCGGGGCTTCTGAAGCGGGCCGACGTGATCATGCACATCCCGATGTACGGGGTAAAGGAGTCGCTCAACGTGGCGGTGGCGTTCGGGATCGCGGTCTATAAGCTCAACGAGTGGCGGCGGTGAAGTTTTAGCGCTCTTGAGCTTGCAAGCCTAAGCGAAGGTTGTCTTGCCATAGAGCGCGGAGTAAACTCCTTCAAGAGGAGAGACCCCATGCCCATCGTGAAGATCGGTGCAGATCGCCGGGTGACCATCCCCAAGGCAATCTTCCATCAGTTAGGACTCAAGGAAGGCGAGTACGTTGAGGTCACCGTCCACAATGGCGTGATCGTCCTTACCCCCAAGAGCCCTCTGGAGAAGGACCTCGCGGAAGCGCTGGAGGACATCGAGAAGGGGCGGGTAATCGGCCCGTTCTCCGATGCGGATGAAGCCCTCCGCGCCCTAAGACGAGCTAAGCTGTGACCGTCGTATTCACGCAAAAGTTCCTGCGCCAATACCGTAAGGCACCCCCACAACGACAGCGCCAGTTTGACAAGCAACTTCGGCTTCTGCTCCAGGACGTCCGTCATCCGTCGTTGCGCGCCAAGATTTACGATCAGCAGAGGAGGATTTGGCAGGCTCGGGTGGACGGTGGCTGGCGGTTTTACTTCCAGATCCGAGAGGGTGTGTGTTATCTGCTCAGCATTCGGGCCCATCCCTAAGGATTGGAGGACTCTAAGCCCAAGCCCGGAGAGCAAAGTAAAGTTAAGAAGTCGTTCTCAAAGACTAAGCAACTCGAAACCCTGCTGCTCGAAGTCCTCATCAAAGGCGAAGGCCCTCCGAATGCCCCGCCGTCTCATGAGCAAAAAGCTCACCCAATCGACTAAGCTGATCGCCCTGCTTCCATAAGCCAGAAGAGCCTCCACGGCCTCCCCGTGGAGATCCTCCTCCACCCAGACGACCTCCAAGACGGGGATGAGGTCGTCGTGAAGAGCCCGGACGGCCTCCAATCCCAGCCGTCGCTGAACCAGCGCGAACGTCTCCACCAGGACGTAGCTGTGGGTAAGCAGCGGCGCTTCCGCCTCCAGGAGCTGCGCCCAGATGCCCTTCGCTTGTGGATGATGGGCGTCGTCGCAGTCCAGCAAGGCGTACAGGGCGGACGTGTCCACGAAGACGACCTCGGGGATCTCAGCGGTCGGAGCCCTCGTTGGATTCGGCATAGATCCGCTCCAACTCGCGATCGTGATCCCGGGAGATCCCGCTTTGCCCGGAGGAGAAACGCCCCACCACGCTCAGAGCCCGTCGGCGGAGTTCCTCCCGCTCCCGCTGCTTTAGATACGCATCCACGGCCTCGCGAACGAGTTGGGCCAGGGAAACCCTCCGCCGCTTCGCCTCCGCCCGCAGCTTCCTCAGCTGTTCTTGTGTAAGCAGGACCTGCGTTCGATGCATCGTCCCCGGCATGGTTACATCACCCAACTATGATCTTACATCATAAGGGCGAAGAGAGCCAGCGTGCGTCAAGTTGAAGGTTGAAGTCGCCGGGGCCGACCGCCTAGAATGCCCCTGAACGAAAGGGAGAATCGAGGGGATGCCTATGGAACAAGTCGCAAGCGCACAAGCTCAGGAGATGCCAGCCCCAAGGGGAACCCAGATCTCCTGCAAGAGCTGGTTGCTAGAGGCCCCGATGCGGATGCTCATGAACAACCTCGACCCCGAGGTCGCCGGGGACCCCGCCAACTTGATCGTGTATGGGGGCACGGGCAAGGCCGCCCGCACCTGGGAGGACTTCCACGCGATCGTCCAAACGCTCCAGAAGATGGACGTGGACGACACCCTCTTAATTCAATCGGGCAAGCCCGTGGCCGTCTTCAAGACCCACGAGGACGCGCCCCGCGTGCTGATCTCCAACGCCATGCTCGTCCCCGAGTGGGCCACGTGGGAGAAGTTCCGGGATCTGGAGCAGCTGGGGCTCACGATGTACGGCCAGATGACCGCCGGAAGCTGGATCTACATCGGCACCCAGGGCATTTTGCAGGGCACCTACGAGACGCTGGCCGAGTGCGCAAGGCAGCACTTCGGCGGCTCGCTCAAGGGACGCTTTGTGCTCACGGCGGGCCTGGGGGAGATGGGCGGGGCACAGCCCCTGGCCATCACCATGAACGAGGGCGTCGGCCTCATCGTCGAGGTCAACCCCGAGAAAATTCAGAGACGCTTGCGATTGCAGCAGCTCGACACCTGGACGGACGACCTCGACGAGGCCCTCCAACTCATCGAGGAGCACAAGCGCCAGAAGAAGCCCATCTCCGTGGGCTTGTTGGGAAACGCTTCGGACGTCTACCCCGAGCTGGTGAGAAGGGGCCTGATCCCCGACGCGGTCACGGACCAGACGTCCGCCCACGACGAACTCAATGGCTACGTGCCGGGCGGCATGTCGTATGAGGAAGCGCTGAAGCTGCGTCGGGAGGACCCCGAGACGTACATCCAGAAGTCGTACGAGTCGATGGTCCGGCACGTCGAGGCCATGATCGCCATGAAGCAGCAGGGGGCCGTCGTCTTCGACTATGGCAACAGCATAAGGGCCCAAGCCGAGAAGGGCGGCCTCAAGGGCGCGACGGAGGCGTTCCCGGGGTTCGTGGTGGCGTACATCCGCCCGATGTTCTGCCGGGGGAAGGGGCCGTTCCGCTGGGTGGCCCTCTCGGGCGACCCCCAAGACCTCTACAGGACGGACGAGGCGATTTTGAAACTCTTCCCCGAGGACGAGTCGCTCCGGCGCTGGATCACCCTGGCCCAGCAGAAGGTGAAGTTTCAGGGGCTTCCGGCCCGGATCTGCTGGCTGGGCTACGGGGAACGCGACCAAGCGGGCCTGCTCTTTAACGAGCTGGTCCGCCGAGGGGAGGTCTCGGCCCCCATCGTCATCGGGCGGGATCATCTTGATGCGGGCTCGGTGGCCTCGCCCTATCGGGAGACGGAGGGGATGCGGGACGGCTCCGACGCCATCGCCGATTGGCCCATCCTCAACGCGTTGTTGAACGCCGTCTCGGGGGCGACGTGGGTGAGCGTCCACCACGGCGGCGGGGTGGGGATCGGGAAGTCGATCCACGCCGGGATGGTGGTCGTCTGCGACGGCTCAAGACAAGCCGACAAGCGCATCGAGCGGGTGCTCAAGGCCGATCCGGGGCTGGGCGTGGTGCGCCACGCGGACGCGGGCTACGAGGAAGCCATCCAAGTCGCCAAGGAGAAGGGCCTCTGGATGCCGCGGCTTCCGGGCGGCTGATTCACACCGCGCCGTTGACGCGGGGATTGCCCTGATCTACAATGCCTTTAAGGACTTGCCGATCCGAAAAGCCACGAAGGAGCGATGCCTATGACCGAGGAGCTGATCCACCGTCCCGGCCTGAAGAACGTCGTGGCCGCCGAGTCGAAGATCTGCTTCATCGACGGGGAGCGGGGCGTGTTGCGCTACCGCGGCTACGACATCCAGGAGCTGGCGGAACACTCCACGTTCGAGGAGACGGCGTACTTGCTCCACTACGGCGAGCTGCCCACCCGCGAGCAGCTGGAGCGCTTCTCCCATGAGCTGCGGGCGGAGCGGGCCCTTCCCGGGGGTGCCCTAGGCGTTCTAAAGGAGCTGCCCCGGGAGAGCAACCCCATGGACGTCCTGCGCACGGCGGTCTCCGCGCTGGCCCACTTCGACCCCGAGGTCCAGGACGACTCCGAGGAGGCCAACCGCCGCAAGAGCGCACGGCTGATCGCCCGCTTTCCCACGATTTTGGCCGCCTTCCACCGCCTGCGGGAGGGACAAGACCCGATCCCTCCCCGCGAGGATCTCTCCCACGCGGGCAACTTCCTGTACATGCTCTCGGGCGAGGTCCCCGACGAGCTGAGCGCGCGGGCCTTCGACGTCTGCTTGATTTTGCACGCCGACCACGGGTTTAACGCCTCGACCTTCTCGGCCCGGGTGACCGCCTCGACGCTTTCAGACATTTACAGCGCGATCACCAGCGCCGTGGGGACCCTCAAGGGACCCCTCCACGGGGGGGCGAACATCCGGGTTCTGGAGATGCTCAAGGCGATCGGCTCGGTGGAGCGGGTCCGCGAGCACGTCGAGGGGATGCTCGAGCGGGGTGAGCGGATCTGGGGGATGGGCCACCGCGTCTACAAGACGAAGGATCCCCGGGCCTACGCGCTGGAAGCGCTCATCGGGAAGCTCGCCGAGGTGCGGGGCGAGAGCCCCCTCTATCAAATTGCCCGCGAGGTCGAGAAGGTGGGCACCGAGCTCCTGGGCGAGAAGGGGATCTACCCCAACGTCGACTTCTACTCCGCGGTGGTCTACGACATGCTCGGCATCCCGCACGACCTCTTTACCCCCATCTTCGCCGTCTCGCGGGTGGCGGGCTGGACGGCCCACGTCTTGGAGCAATATCAAGACAACGTGCTGATGCGCCCCCGGGCCCAATACACGGGCCCCGACCGCCGGGCGTACGTGCCCCTCGAGCAGCGCTAAGCGCTGACGCTTCTGCAAACGCTGCGTCCTGCGCTGCGAGAAAGGGAAAGTGGGGCAGGTCCGACGCGCTGCCTACGCGCTGCCTAGAAGATGGGCTCGTCTTGGAGATCTTCGGGATCGGGTGGGGACTCCCGCACCTCCTCGATAAGCCGCTGGGCCTCCTCCAAGCGGTCCTCGGGGACCTGGATGAAGACGGGCAGCTGGGGGTAGATCTGCTCGCGGGCGCCCACCAAAAGACAGGGGATCCCCTCGGCCTCCAAGATCCCTTGGATGAGATGGGCCTCCATGACGTGGCGGGCTTGGAAGGCCGTTACAAATTTCACGTTGGCCGTCTTGACCTCCTCGGGAAGGGCGTCCACGACCGCCTCTTGGCAGTCGAGGCAGTAGCGCACCCCGTAGACGTATTCCGCATGGCACTTGGGGC
>JALUUA010000026.1 GCA_027021605.1 Candidatus Bipolaricaulota bacterium
TCGAGCTAGGGATCTGCGGCGAGCACGGGGGGGACCCCAAGAGCATCGAGTTCTGCGAGGAGTTAAAGCTGGACTACGTGAGCTGCAGCCCCTTCCGGGTGCCCGTGGCGCGCCTGGCCGCCGCCCGGGCGGCCCTCAAACACTCGGAGGCGGCCCAGAAGGTGCGGAAGGACGTCTAACGCTTAGGGCCTTTAGGAGGATTGAGAATCCCCGAGGCCGGCACGGCAGCCCTCTCTCTACCCCTAGGGTTGGGTTCTCTCGTTTTGGCCCTGGAGGGCCTCCGCGTTGAGGGCCAGCTCCGCGATGTTCGTCGCGTAGTCCTTGACGCGCCCCAGGCTGTCGACCACGATCCCGATGTGATACGCCAGGTGGGGGTCGTCCAGCTGCAGGAGGCGGCGGTCGATCTCCTCCACCCGGCGCTCCACCTGGGGGATCGCCTCCAAGATCCGGTGGGCCTGAGCGCCGTTGAGCTTCACGAACGCGCCAAAAGCCTCGTGGAGCACGCGGCGGACGGCGTCTTGGGTCTCGGTGATCGCCTCCCCCAACGCGGGCGGGATCGTGCGCTCCTCTTGATGAAGGGCTTGGGCCGCCTGGGCGATCTTGACGGCGTGATCCGCCACCCGCTCCAGCTGCCGGGCTACGGTGTGCAGGTTAAAGAATTCCACCCGGGAGATCCCCCGCTCGACCTCCCCCAGGGGATCGCGCAGCACGGCGTAGAGCTGCCTTGACAACAACAAGAAGAAGCGGTCCACCCGGTCGTCCCGCTGGATGACGCTCAAGGCCCGGTCGAGGTCGCCCTCTAAGAGGGCCGCGGGGGCGTCCTGGAGCATTGCCTCGACGTTCTCGTGGATGTAGGCGAGCAGCTGGGGCGGCGAGAGCACCTGGGGGTCGCGAAGGGTGTGGATGAGCATGTAGTCCGAGGTCTCCTGGAGGATCTCGGCCCCGATGAGGCGCTGGACCGTCCGGCGGACGCCCTCGCGCTGCTCGACGCTTAAGGGCCCCACGACCTCGATGACGTCAAAGCCCGCGATGTAGCGGGAGATGAGCGCCCGCTCCAGCTCCTCCCCCCGTCCTTTCTCCACCACGAGGCGGGTGTGGGCCGCCCGAGAAGCCCCCCGGCCGCCGCGGGTCTCGGGCTTAAGGTAAATCCCCTCGTCCACCCATACGAGCGTGACGGACTCGCCCTTGCGCAGCCCCAGGGCCTCCACCCAGTCCTTCGGGAGGGTGATCATGTACGTCCCGCCCCCGGCGGTGGTGCCCAGCCGCCGCCGCTCCGCCGGCGGCCTCCTCTCCTTCCTCCCCGCCTCTCCTGCTTTGCCCATGACCGACTTCCCTATTGCCATCGCCCTCCCCATCCTCCCCAGCCGTGCACGATCTATACGAGCTATATAGCGAATATACCTCCTCCATAGCCCGAAGTCAAGCCCGCGCCCTACGGAACGGGAGATCCAAGCCGGGGAGGGGGAGCGCGGTCTTGACCCCGCATCCCTTCATGGCTATAGTCTTTGCGAGCTTGTATATAGCACATCTCACGTCTATGAACCTCCTATGGACCTCAGGCGGTGGGCGCGGCGGACGGCGGGGCTGGGGTTGGCCCTGGGAGCCCTTGTGGGGATGGGGTTCTTGCTCCGCCCCGGCGCGTCCTCGGAGGGGGCCGAAGCGGTCGTTCTCATCGACGGATCGAGCACCGTGGCCCCCATCACCCAGGCCGTGGCCGCGGAGTTCCGGTTCCTGCGGCCCGACGTCAAGGTGAGCGTGGGGATCAGCGGCACGGGCGGGGGATTTCGCCGCTTCGTGGCAGGGGAGACCCACATAAGCAACGCCTCCCGGGCCATCAAGCCCTCGGAGATCCAAAGAGCCCGGGAGAACGGGATCGCGTTCGTCGAGGCGATCGTGGGGCTGGACGGGATCACCGTCGCCGTCTCCCGCCGCACCCAAATCTTTCAGGATGGGAAGCCCTGCCTGACCGTGGGCGAGCTGGAGCTGCTCTGGGCGCGGGAGGCCGAGGGGTTCATAAAAAATTGGAGCCAACTCGGCTCCCGCTTCGCGGATGCGCCCATCGCGCTCTCGGGGGCCGCCGAGACCTCGGGGACGTTCGACTTCTTCACCAGCGCCGTCACCCGCGAGGAGGGGGACACCCGCTCGGACTACTTCGCCACCGAGGAGGACCAGCTCCTCGCCGAGCAGACCGGCGCGAACCCCTTCGGGCTTACCTACTTCGGGTTCGCGTTCTTCCTGAGCAACCAGGACCGGGTGCAGGCCGTCGCCCTCGACCCGCGGCGGACCCTGATCGACCCTCCCATAGAAGTTTTAGAGGAGATCAACCGCCGCCGGGCCGCGTCGGGCAAGCCGCCCCTGCGGGCCGCCGGAGGGGCGTGCCGGGGGCTAAGGCCCACGCCGGATGCCATTCAGACGTTCCTCTATCGCCCCTTAAGCCGCCCCCTCTTCATCTACGTGAGCGCCCGGGCGCTGGAGCAGGAGGCCGTCGAGGCGTTCGTGCGCTTTTATCTCAGCGAGGACCTCATTGGGGACGACGAGTTCCTGCTCGACGTGGGGTACGTCCCCGCCCCGGAGGCGATCCGCGAGGCAAACCGCCTCTGCCTGACCCAAAGGGTGGTGGGCACCGCCTTCGGCGGGCACTTCTCCGGCCTGAGCGCCGAGGAAATCACCGAGAAGTTCCTGGCGCACTGCGGGATGCGCTAATGCCAATAACGATGACCGCACAACCGCAAGAGCGAACGAGCGAGCTGCTGCGCCCCCCGCGGGGGCGCTACCTCAAGGAGCAGGCGATCCGGGCGCTCTTCTTGCTCTGTGGGCTGAGCGCCATCGCGATCACGCTCCTTACCGCCGGGATCTTCGTCCAGGGGAGCCTCCCCTTCTTCCGCGAGGTCTCCTTGGGGGAGTTCTTGGGCTCCATCCGCTGGGCTCCCCTCACGATCCCCAAGAGCTACGGCGTCTTGGCTTTGATCGCCGACACCCTCGTCATCACGGGGATCGCCCTTCTCGTTGCCCTGCCCCTGGGGATCTTAAGCGCCGTCTTCTTGAGCGAGTACGCCTCGGAGCGCTCCCGCAGGGTGTTAAAGCCCGTTCTGGAGATCTTGGCGGGCGTCCCCACGGTCGTCTACGGCTTCTTCGCCTTGCGGTTTGTCACCCCGCTCCTGCAGCAAACGATCTTGCCCGATTTGGGCTTCTGGAACGGGCTCTCGGCGGGGATCGTGATGGGGTTCATGATCCTGCCCTTGGTGGCCTCCTTAAGCGAGGACGTTTTGTACGCGGTCCCGCGCTCGCTGCGCGAGGGTGCGTACGCCCTGGGAGCCACGAAGTTCGAGGTCATCTGGAAGGTCGTCTTGCCCGCGGGCTTTTCGGGGATCGGGGCCGCGTTCATCTTAGCGATGTCGCGGGCGATCGGGGAGACGATGATCGTGGCGCTGGCCGCGGGACGAACCCCCGCCTGGCCCCCGGACCCCACGGAGCCGATGATGACCCTCACGACCACCATCGTGAACATTGCCACCGGGGATCATGAAGCGACGGCCTTCATCTGGTCGGCGCTCTTTGCCGTCGGGCTCCTGCTGTTCTTGACGACCTTGGTGCTCAACATCGCGAGCTACTTCATCGTGAAGCGCTACCGGGAGCGGTACGAATGATTTCCACCGAACAACGGGCAATTGCGGCCCCAGGGACGAGAACGGGCTTGCGGAGGCGCCGCGCGCTGGGGGCGCTCTTCGGGGGCTTGGCCCTGGGGGCCCTGCTGCTGGGGCTCCTCGTGCTCCTGGTGCTCATCACGACCACCGTTCTGCAGAGCACCCGGCTTGTGGCGATGCGCGCCACCGCGGACGCGGGCCTTGCGCTCTCGCTGCGCAACCTCTACGTCGAGCGGGGAGGGCAGGCGCAGTATCTGCCCTACGTCTCGATCTCCCGGGTGCTCCCGGGCTCCTCCGCCGAGGCCCTGGGGCTGCGCCGGGGGGACGCGCTCGTCCGCCTGGGGGATCGCCCCGTCGAGTCCGTGGGCGACGCCTGGGCCGCCGTCGCCGAGGCGCCCGGTCGGCGCGTGGAGCTTTCCCTGGGGTGGGTCCCCCGGCGGCGGGACCTCCTGGGGAGCCTGCAAGCGGTGCCCGTCCCGGACCGCCCGGGGGCGTTCCGCGTCACGCTCGTGAGGGTGGCCCCCGGCTCCCCCGCGGAGCGGGCCGGTTTGCAGCCGGGGGATGTGCTCTTAGAGGCGGGCGGTCTCCCCATCACGGGAGCCCACCAAGCCTGGCAGGCCATCGTCGTCGCCGCCCGGACCCACGACGGGAACGTCCCCCTGACGATCGAGCGGGAGGGACGGCGGCTTACCCTGGTCCTGCCCGCCGAGCGCCGCGGGGAGCTCGCCTTCGAGAAGGGGCTCCTGCAGGCGTATTGGGCCTTCCTCACGAGCGTCAACG
>JALUUA010000027.1 GCA_027021605.1 Candidatus Bipolaricaulota bacterium
CATGGGCCTGGAGGTGACCGTGGAGGTCCAAGGGGAGGAGCGGCGCTTCCCGCCGGACGTGGAGGGCGCGCTCTACCGCATCGCCCAGGAGGCGCTGCACAACGTGGCCAAGCACGCCCAAGCCCAGAGGGCACGGGTTGCCTTCGATGTGCGGCCCGATCGGGTGATCGTGGAAGTGGAGGACGACGGGCGGGGCTTCGACGTCGGGCGGGCGCTGGAGGGCTCCCGCTCCCGGGGCCTGGGCCTGCGGCACTTGAGGGAGCGGGTCGAGGAGCGGGGCGGCTCCCTGGAGATCGTCTCAAGCCCCGGGGCGGGGACGCGCCTTCGGGCCGTGATCCCGCTGGGGGAGCGTGAGACACAACGATGAGGGCGGGCACGATCGAGGTGCTGATCGCCGACGACCATCACCTGGTGCGCCAGGGGCTGGCCCAGCTCCTGGGCGCGGAGCCGGACATCCGGGTGGTCGACCAAGCGGCCGACGGGGAGGAGGCCGTCGAGAAGGCGCGCCTCTACCGGCCCGACATCGTGCTCCTGGACATCCACATGCCGCGGCTCGACGGCATCGAAGCCACCCGGAGGATCACCGAGCGCTACCCCGAGGTGAGCGTGGTGATCTTAACGATGTACGGGGACGAGGAGCACCTCTTTGAAGCGATTAAGGCGGGGGCCCGGGGCTACGTGCTCAAGAGCGCCAAGCCGGAGGAGCTTCTGCAGACGCTGCGGGCCGTCCACCGGGGGGAGGCGTGGCTGGAGCCCGCCCTGGCGCACAAGATGCTCGAGGAGTTTCGTCGCCTCAGCCACCCGACCCCGCACGAGCTGCGGGACGAGATCGTTTATCTGACCCCCAGGGAAAGGGAGATGCTCGAGCTCCTGGCCCAGGGGGCGAGCAATCACGAAATCGCCAAGAGACTGGGCATCGCGGAGAAGACGGTGCGCAACCGCCTTTCGCTCATCTTCCGCAAGCTGCACGTCAACAACCGTACCCAAGCGGCCCTCAAGGCCCGGGAGGCGGGGTTTATTGCTAATGATGGCCACGAAGAACGGCCATAGAGCGGATCTGTCTAGTAAAGGTCTCCCCTTGGGCCAATGGCCCGAACGTAGACGATCCGCTCCTCTGGAAAGATGGAATAAACTACCCTCAGCTGCCCCACTCGATAGCGATAGAGCCCGGATAGCTCCCCTCGGAGCCTCTTGATTCGAGGGTGAGGGGGAAATGGGTCTTCCTCGAGATCTTTAAAGCAGGTTTCTAGCCGTTTGGCGATCTCGGGAGGACAACGCTCGTAATAGCTTCGAGCGGAACGGGAAAGCTGAACCTCATACGTCCCGCCGTTGGACATCACGCCAGGAGACAGTTTCTCCCCGCTTCCAGTCCTCTTCCGACTGACGGATTTGCTCCATAAGGTCTTCGTCTTGGAGGATCTCCGCCGTGGCCTCCCACTCGCTCAGCCGCTCTAACAGGGGTTTAAGATCCCCCAAGACTTCGTCCGGGAGTTGGTCAATGAGCGCCTTGACCTCGTCCTTGAGCTTGGTCATCTTACGAATTACGAAGCCGTCACCAGTTCCTGTTCCCGCTTCTCCTCTGCTGCCTTGCGCTCCTGGACGCGCTTGATCATCTTGAGGCGAAAGATCTCCTCGCGCTCCGCCTGCTCGAGGGCGTCTTGGATGTAGCGGAGTTTGGCCTGGAGTTCGGGGATGATCGTCTCCTCCAAAGCGTTGATCTTGCGGTTGAGCGCCCCCATCTCCTTGCCCACGGTCTTGAGGTTGTGCTCCAGGTGGGCGATATCGAGCATCTTGTCCAACAACACCTCCGCCGTGGAGGCCACGGCTTCGATGCGGCTGCTGATGCTCGCGGGGTTGTACCCTCTCGATAAGAGATCCCGCCGCAGGGCCGAGTGCTTCATGTGGAAGATCTTCGTCCCCATGACGTTGTCCATCGAGACGTCGAGCTCGACGTCCTGGACGGTGGCCAGCGCCAGGGAGCGCACCGTGACGGTCCCATCGCGGGCGCGGGTGAGCGCAAGCATGTCTTTCAAGTATTTGATGTCCTTAAGAAGGGCCTCCCGCTTGCCCTTGTACTGGCGCACCATCTGCAGGAAGCGCCCCAGGAGGGCTTCCTTCTTCTTCTCCAAGATGTCCTTGCCCTCGAGGGCCGTCTTTAAGTCCTTGCGGGTGCGCAGGAGTTCATCGCGGGTGGCCTTGATGGTTTCTGAAGCTCCGGCCATCGCGGATCACTCCCCTCCCGCAGCGCCAGGCGCGCCCACGGGCTCGACCTCTGTGACAGCCGCCCGCTTGGGCATGTACTTCTCGATGTACTTCTCCTCCACGCGGCGCAGCTCCGAGCGCGGCACCTCGGCCAGGAGGTCCCAACCCAGATCGAGCGTCTCCTGCAAGGAGCGCGGCTGCTCGCCCTGGTTGAGGAACTCCCCCTCGAAGCGCTCCGTGAACTTTAGAATCTGCTTTTCGGTCGCGCCCAAGCCCTCGCTGCCGATGATGGCCGTAAGCTTCTCCAGCTCCTTGCCCTGCGCGTAGAAGGCGTAGAGCTGGTCGGCCAATTGTCGGTGATCCTCCCGCGTCTTGTCCTTCCCGATTCCCAGGTTCATGAGCCGCGAAAGGCTCGGCAGGACGTCGATGGGCGGGTAGACGCCCGCACGATCCAGCGGGCGGCTCAGCAGGATCTGCCCCTCCGTGATGTAGCCCGTCAGATCGATGACGGGGTGGGTGATGTCGTCGTTGGGCATGGTGCAGATGGGCATCTGCGTCACCGAGCCGGGCTGGCCCCGGATGATCCCCGCGCGCTCGTAGATCGTCGCCAGGTCCGTGTAGAGGTACCCAGGATACCCGCGCCGTCCGGGGATCTCCTCGCGGGCGGAGCTGATCTCTCTTAATGCATTGGCGTAGTTGAGCATGTCCGTAAGAATCACCAGAACGTCGCGCCCCTTGTCGAAGGCGAAGTATTCGGCCGTCGTGAGCGCCAGCCGCGGGGTCAAGATCCGCTCGATGGCCGCATCGTCGGCCAGGTTCAAGAAGAGAACGGCGTTGGCCAGCGCGCCGCTGTCCTGGAACTCCCGATAGAAGTAGTTGTATTCCCGAGAGGTGATCCCCATCCCCGCGAAGACAACCACCAAATTCTCGCCCGACTGGCGGATCACCTGGCGGGCCACCTGCATCGTCACTTGGTTGAGGGGCAGCCCAGGCCCGCCCCAGATGGGGAGCTTCTGGCCCTTGACCAGGGTAAACAGCAAATCAATCGCAGAGATCCCGGTCTCGATCCAGTCGCGGGGCTGCTGGCGGCAGACGGGGTTCATGGGGCTTCCCGTGATGGGGCGCTCCACCTCGGGGTAGACCTCCCCCAAGCCGTCCCGCGGGTTTCCGGAGCCGTCGAAGACCCGGCCCAGCATGTCCTCGGAGAGCCCGATCTTGACGATGTCCCCCGTGAAGAAGACCGCGGTTCCCGTGCGGTCCAGCCCATCGCTCCCCTCGAAGACCTGGACGATGATGGCTTGTTCGCCGACGTCGAGGACCTGGCCGCTCTTCTCGCGCCCCTCGCTGTCGACGATGCGGACCCGCTCGCCGTATTTCACATCCGCTACGGGCTCCAAAAACAGCAACGGCCCCTTGATGTCCTGAATCTTTCGGTGTGCTTTCGCGTACAGCTCCGTGGCCATGCTCCAATCCTCCTTGGCAGTTGGTGAATAAAACGCCCGGCTTCTGGTTGTGGAATCTCGACGGATTGTAGCGAAAAGCTTAAGGGGGAATCAACCGAAGCGTTCGTAGGAGCGTATCGTGTCAAAAGAAGGCAAGGAACCTCAAATGCGTCGGGCTTCGCTCGGAGCTGCAGCTAGAATCGCAATGCGATCCCTGCTCCGTAGACCGGCTGGAGGAAGCGCTCCACAAGGGGCACGTAGAGCCCGATCTCGTTGAAGAACGTCCACGATCCCGTGGGTGTTAGGGGAAAGCTCCAGCGAGCCCCGGCCCCCAGCTGGGGGACGAAGCCGTCTACCACGTCGAGCAGGAACAGGGCCTGAAGGGAGAGCGCGAACTGAGGCGAGAGGTGCCAGCGCAGGCCCGTTTCCACATCCCACGTCCCGGAGAGGAAGTAGGCTCCGCTTGCCCACACGCCGAGGGAACGGGTAAGGGAAATCTCAGCCTCCAAGCCGAAGCCGGGGACGAAGACGTCAGGTTCGCCGAGGAAGAGGGCGCTTATGGAGAGCTCCGAAGCGTTTGCTGGCCCATAGGGCAAGAGGGCCAAGACGGAGAGGGTTCCCAGAAGGAGCGCTTGCCTAGGGACCTTCAAGGGTGCTTGAGCCCCTCTGGCCAGGGGTAGTCCTCGGGGCAGAGGTCCCCCTGTCGATTCCCTGCGATCCAGTTCTCCTCCCCCTCTATGGCGAGCCTCTCCTGTAAG
>JALUUA010000028.1 GCA_027021605.1 Candidatus Bipolaricaulota bacterium
AGGCCGACGTGACGGGGAGCTTCGGGGTCACGATCGATTACGCTCCGATCGACTGCGAGAACCTCGTCCTGTGGGTCGACGGCCAGCCGGTTCAGTTCTACGACCAGCCCTGTGAGGCCACCGTCTACAAGTTCGACGTCCAGACCGACCTGAACGTCAACATCACCATCAGCGGTCTCACCATGGGCATCCACTCCCACGCCGGCACCACCGGCTTCGAGGACATCATCCTCTCCTTCGCCACCACCCTGGGCGCCCTCGACATCAGCGACGAGTTCGTCTTCGCCCAGCCCTTCGCCATCGCCATCCTTCCCGACGGGCAGCCGGTCTACGCCTGTATCGTCGACTCGGGTGACAACTGTGTGACCTACTTCGTCAAGAAGCGGGTCGAGGCCTCCATCAGCCTGGGTGGGGTCACCTTCTCCAACCTCGCCATCTTCGAGGACACCACCTTCCCCGACCCGACTGCCCTTAAGGGTGATGGTCAGATTTACCAGACCCAGTCCTTCGGGTTTGGAGACGTCGTCCGGATCGAGGGGCAGACCCCCAGCGGCATCACCGTCTCGGGCGAGACCGGAATGTGCGCCCGGCCCGATGAGAACACCATCAAGAAGCACGAATGGGATTACTCCGTGAACCCGGACTGCGTGGGGGAGGAGGGCGTCTCGAAGCCGCCGTTCCTCTTCGACTACGAGCAGCTCACCATCAGCGGCATTCCGCTGGCGTCCAACCTCCTGCTGGACATCGAGATCTTCTGTGACGTCATCGGCGGGTACGACTGCGCCTTCACCAACACCCTCACGATCCTCGGCTTCCCGGTCTTCCAGGTTATGCAGATCGAGTGGGGCTTCAACGGGCTCATCCTCGGCTCCGGCGGCACCTCCTTCGGCAACATCCTGCTCGTGGGTGCCAGCGGGCCGGTGACCCTGATCGCCGTCGTGGACCCGGGCACCTTCACACTCCTGTACTTCGAGGCCGACGTCAGCTTCACGATCAACCCCGACACGAACCCGGCCAGCCTCGACGTCGTCTACTGGGTGGTGCCGGCAGCACCGGTTCCGTTTGGCGGCTTTGACGCGACGCTGTCGGTGGTGCGGGCCGGTCTGACGCTGGCCACTACGGTCTCTTATGCCATCACAGGTGGGACCTTCGACTTCGAGGGGCTCGAGTTCGAGGTGAGCGCGGAGGCGGGGATCGTGACGGTGGACGCGACGATGACGATCGCCGACGGCGGGACCGACCCGGAGACGGCGTTCTTGTTGGGCGGCGGTCTCAGCTTCACCGTCACCTTCTGATTCTAAGGACGGCTTTCGGGCCCGAAAGGGCTGAGAACCTTAAACCTGCTAGGCAGGGGGAGGACCGGGACCTGGGCCCCGGTCCTCTCCTCTTTTTCCCCGCCTCACAGAGACCCAACGGCCTTCTCTCAAGCTTCGCCGTTCGGTCACGATTCACGGGACTTTGAGCTCTCCGGCCTCAAGGTCGAGTTGGGCCTTCAACGATCCGAGAAAATCCATGCCCAATAAGCCGTCTATCGGGCCCGCGGTGGGAAGCGTGTGGGCCACGACCCGGAAGTTCCTGCGACGCTCCCCAAGCGCCTCGAAACGGCGCACACGCACGTGAGGTGCGATAGGGTAGCCGTTCGCCGTTGCTCAGCGCACATGCTCTCGGCTGACCGTCTACCCAGGCAGGAGGGAAAGGTATGAGCAGGACGAAGGCTAGAATTCACTACAGTCCCGATGTGGATGCCCTCTTGATCCGGCTTTCGGAGGATCCCATCGATCACGCCGAGGAGGCCGGGGACTTCATCCTGCACTATTCCCCCGAGGGGAAGGTCGTGCTGATTGAGGTCTTCCAAGCCACCCCCTTTCTCATGGGACTTCTCAACAGCATGATCCAGCGCGAGGAAGTCGCTTTGACGTAACGTAGGCATAGTCCGCTGTGCAGAGGCTTTCGCCGTCGCTTCCTTTACGGACTTGATGAAACGCAAGTTGCGCCCGCTCGGTTCGGTGTTATAATAACTCCGCGCTCTTTGACATGGGGGTGACGTGGATTCGACGGGGATGCCGAAGCGAAGGCGGCAGGCGGAGCTCGCCGCACGCTCCTTAAACAGGCGGCAAGCACAATAAGTGCCAACCAGTACGCTGTTGCCGCTCCTTCCCTGAACTAAGAAGGAGCCGTCCCCTCCGCCCGTGCCCGCCGGACGGAGGAGGGCGTCGACCCAAGCGGGCTGGCTCCACGACCCGCCCTCGGTCGTGGGGCGAGATCGAAGAGGGCTCGGAGGCGAAGATCCGGTCCCGCGGGAGCTTCGCCTCTTAACACAAAACGCGGGACTATGCCTGTAGAAGCCGAGCGGAGGCATCTTCGGACCCGGGTTCAATTCCCGGCACCTCCACCACACCATGAAGCGCCCGGCCCAAGCCCCATTCCGATCCCTTTCCCGCCGTCGGCTTCCCGCCCCCCGTGGGGGCGGACTCCTGGCGCTCCTGGTGGGCCTTGGACTCCTTGCGTTCGGCGGCTTTCCCGCGCACACCCAAGCCCAAGACCAAGATCAAACCCAGGAGCCGGACGCGACCGGCCCTCCCCCGAAGGGGACCGCGGGCCCCCTCTACTGGCTCGCGGTGAAGGCGAGCATCAACCCCATCACCAAAGATTACATCGTGCGCCACATTACCGAGGCCGAGCGGGGCGGCGCTTCTTTGGTGATCGTCCAGCTCGACACCCCCGGCGGGCTCGTCTCCTCCACCAAGGAGATCGTGGACGCGATCCTCAACGCGAAGGTGCCCGTGGTCGTCTGGGTGGGACCCGCGGGGGCCTGGGCGGCGTCCGCGGGGACCTTCATCACGATGGCCGCCCACGTGGCCGCCATGGCCCACGGCGCCGCCATCGGCGCTGCCCACCCCGTGAGCATCGACGGCTCCTCTCCCTCTCCCTCGCCTTCGCCTTCCCCCTCCCCAACCTCCCCATCGGAACCCGATCCCGGGGAAGGGGAGAAGAGCCCCGAGCCCCCGGAGTCCCCGGCTCCGGGGGATAACGCCGTCTCGGAGAAGGTCACGAACTTCACGGCCGAGTGGGCCCGCCAGATCGCCAAGGTGCGGGGCCGCGACCCCGACTGGGCCGAGGCGGCCGTGCGCCGCAGCGTGACCGCCGGGCCCGAGGAGGCCCTGGAGAGGGGAATCATCGATCTCATCGCCGACAGCCGCGGCGAGCTGCTCCAGAAGCTCAACGGCTACGCCCTCCCCGACGGCCGGGTGATCGTCACCGAGGGGGCCGTGATCGAGGAGAAGCCCATGAGCTGGCGCGAACGCCTTCTCAACTACTTGGCCGACCCCAATCTCGTCTATATCCTGCTCACGGTGGGGCTATTAGCGTTAACGTACGAGTTCTTGAGCCCCACGGTCGGGATCGGGTTCATCGTGGGGGGGATCTCCCTGCTCCTGGCGTTCATGGGGCTGCAGATCCTGCCCGTGAACTTAGTGGGCTTGGGGCTCATTCTCTTCGGGATTTTGCTGATGGTGCTCGACGCCTTCACCCCCACCCACGGGATGCTCACCGTGGGCGGCGTCGTCTCGCTCCTGGCGGGGTCGCTCACCCTCTTTGAGATCCCCGACCCCTCGCTGCAGCTCTCCCTCTGGAACGTGCTCGTCACCGTGGGGGCAATCACGGCCACGTTCGTCTTCATCATCGGGAAGGGGCTTTTGGCCCAGAAGCGGGCGCCCGTGACGGGCCTCGAGGGGATGGTCGGCTCCGTGGGGGTGGCCAAGGAGCCCCTGCGGCCCCAGAAGCGGGGGCGCGTCCTGGTCCACGGGGAGTACTGGTGGGCCGAGCCCCTCGGGGCCGAAAGCATCGCCGAGGGTGAGGAAGTGATCGTCGAGCGCGTCGAGGGCGGAAAGCTCTACGTGCGCCGCCGTCCGTAAGCGCCACGCCCTACCCGCGCCCGCTTTAGCCCCGGTCTTGGACGGGACGATTAATCGGCCGGGGCCGTCGCCGCGGTGGGGGCGGCGGGCTCCTTCTCCTCCCATAGCAGGGAGCGCTCGGTCTCTTTGTCGAAGAGGTGGATCTTCTCCGGCAGGGGGGCCAGCAGAAGCTCCTCGCCCACGGCCACGTCCGTCTCGGGGTCGAGCTTGGCCACGACCTCCTGCCCGCCGTCGGGGAGATCTCCGTGGACGATCAGCTCCGACCCCAGGGGCTCGACGACCCGCACCCGGACCCGAAGCGCCCCCGAGTCCGAGTCGCCCCCCGATGATGCGGGGCGGAGGTGCTCCGGGCGGACCCCCACCCAGACCTCCCGGCCTACGTGGGAGGAGACCCGCTCGGCCACGGGCTCGGGGAGGGGGAGGCGGAGCCGGAACCCCC
>JALUUA010000029.1 GCA_027021605.1 Candidatus Bipolaricaulota bacterium
AACTCTAGCGCGCGGGAACGGGTGGGGCAAGCTCCGTTCGTCTTGGGCTCGGGTTCGGAAAGGACGAGCTTGCGCCCGGAGGGGACGACCGGTACGATCCCGGCATGAGGAACCGCCGCTATCTTCTCGGGATGGGATTGCTGCTCATCCTCCTCGGAGGCAGCTTGTCCTCTCTCGCCCTCCCCACAAACGCCCCCGATCCCAACCCTGACGGGGCTCCCCCGCTCAAGCTGGAGGGGGCGCTCGCGCAGCTCCTTTCGCCCGATGGGAAAGACCCCCGCCGCACCAAGCTGCAGGTGCGGGCGTCCACCCTGAGGATCTCTCAAGGGGATGGAATCGTCTCGGTGATCGTGGAGCGCAACCCGATGGGCTTCCTCGGCTCTGCGGGCTTGCTTGCCGAAATCCGCGCCCTGGGGGGCTCGGTCGAGGCGCAAAGCTCGTGTTGCCTCCGCGTGCGAATCCCCCCTCAAAGGCTGGGTGAACTCGCCCGCCTTCCCGGGGTGGCGTTCGTCCGCAGGCCCTATCGGCCGTACGCCCTCGGGGGACCCGCCTACGCCACGGGGGCGCTGCCCACGGGAGCGCTCGCCCTCCACGGCTACGGGATCCAGGGCCAAGGGGTTCGGGTGGCCATAATCGACATCGGCTTCGAGGGCCTCGGCGACGCGCTGCGCCGGGGGCTCATCGATCCCAAAGCGATCGTGGCTACTCGGGATTACAGCGGCCAAGGGCTCGAGACGGGCGGGGATCACGGGCTCCAAGTGGCCCGCATCGTCCACGAGATGGCCCCCAAGGCGGAGCTCATCCTGATGAACTTGGGCGAGGAGGCCGACGAGGTGGTGCTGGAGAACGCCGTGGAGGAGGCCGTTCGCCTGGGGGCCCGCGTGATCAACCACTCCATCGGCTGGTTCGACACGAACTTCGGGGACGGCACGGGCGTGGTCAACGAGATCGTCCGGCGGGCGTACGAGCGGGGCGTGCTGTGGGTCAACGCCGCGGGCAACCAAGCCCAGGCTCACTGGACGGGCCTCCTCCGCGACGACGATCGGGACGGCTGGGCCGAGTTCAGCTTCGGGCGGGAGGAGATCTTCGTGGGCAGCGCCCCCGCCCGGGATGGAGGGGTCTTCGTGGGCGGCACCGTCGGGGTGATCACGCTGGTGCTCGTCTGGGACGACTGGCCCCGCACCCGGCAGGACCTGGATCTCTACTTGCTCAACGGGCGGGGCGAGGTCGTGGCCCAGGCCGCCGCGCCGCAGCGGGGGCTCGATCCCCCGCGCGAGCTCCTGGAGTACTGGGTGCGGGAGCCCGGGATCTTTAAGCTCAAGGTGAAGATCCGTCGGGTCGATCGCCCCCTGCGCATCAAGATCTTTAGCCTTCAGCATCCGCTCACCCCCTCGGTGCCCCACGGCAGCGTCGTGGCCCCGGCGGATTGCCCGTGCGCGCTCGCCGTGGGAGCTATCAACCTTCGACAATGGGACGAGGGCGTCGTCGAGCCCTTCAGCGCGCGCGGCCCAACGAGCGACGGGCGCGTTAAGCCCGACCTCGTGGCACCGGACTCCTTGAGGGATCCGGGGACGTCGTTCGCAGCCCCCCACGTGGCCGGGGCCGCGGCGCTCCTGCTCTCGCGCCGCCCGGCGTGGTCGGTGGAGGAGCTCCGGGAAGCGTTGGAGCGGGACGCCCTCGACATCGGCCCCCCGGGCAAGGACGTCGAGAGCGGGGCGGGGAAGCTCCACCTGAGCGTGGGCTACCCCCAAGCCGTGCGGTCCCTGTCCGCCCGGACGCTGCGCCCCGAGGAGAGCGCGGGCGTGGAAGTCCGGGTATCGGTGCGGATGCCCGCGGCCCGGTTCGGAGCCCTCACGCTTGCGGAAACCGTCCCGCCCGGCTTCGTGCTGGAGCCCGTCGAGAACGCGGGCGCTGCCCTCTCGCTCCGTGAGGAGGAGGGAGAGGAGGGCCTACGAGCCCAATGGACCTGGCCGACGCTCGGCCCCGGCGACGCGCGCGAGGTCGTCTACCGTCTGAGGGTCCTCCCGGGCGTCCCGCCCGGACGTTACGAGCTGCGGGGGGAGCTCAACGGCCAGCCCGTCCAGGGCGATCGTTCCTTTGAAGTGCTCCCTTGCGATTCCGATTCAGAGTCAGATACGGAGGGCTTGCCCGCTCGGGGAGCGCGCGTGGAAGTTCGCCGGACCCTACAGGGCCTGCTCTTCTCCCCGAAGGGCCTACGGCTGCCCCACGGATCTTGGAGGGTTCGGGTATTCGCCCCGGGGGGACAGCCCGTCTTTGACAGTCGCCCTGTGCCTTGGGGACAGGCCGTCCTCTGGAACCTGCGGGATTCGCGGGGGCGTCCGGTTGCCAACGGGGTCTACTTGGTGGTAGTCTCCCGGGAAGGGGCGCACGATCCGCGCACCCCGCAGCATCCACCGATTCGGATCCAAAAGATCGTGATCTTGAGGAGGAGGTAGGCAACGAATCGCATGAAATCCGACATCCCTCGGCTCATGGAGGAGCGCGGGATTGATGCCCTGATTATCGAGGGCCCCGACGGGACCCACGGGGCCAACCCCGCCTTCGCGTACTTCACCCGAAATCAGCATCTGGTGGGCACGGTGATCGTCAAGCGCGACGAGGAGCCCGTGTTGCTCTACCGCTCCATGGAGCGGGACAACGCGGAGGCAACTCACCTTAAACTCGTCAACCTCGACCGCTGGCCCCTGCACGAGATCTTAAAGGAGCACCCCGATCGCCTGGAAGCCCGGGTAGAGCTGTACAAGCGCATCTTTCACGATCTGAAGGTCCGCGGGCGGGTCGCGTTCTACGGCACGGGGCCGATCGGCACCTTTTACGCCTTCTTGAACAAGTTGGCCCACGAGATCCCCGAGATCGAGGTAGTCGGGGAGTTCGACCGCGACGTGATTGCCGTGGCCCGCGAGACCAAGGACTCCCAGGAGATCGAGCGGATGCGCCGCGTGGGCGAGCAAACCTGCGCCGTCGTCGAGGCCGCCGTGGCCTTCCTGAGATCCCACCCCGTGAGGGACGACAAGCTCGCGAAGGACGACGGGAGCCCGCTCACCGTCGGGGACGTCAAGCGCTTCGTGCGCTTGGAGCTCGCGCGGCGGGGGCTGGAAGCCTCAGACTTCATCTTCGCGATCGGGCGGGACGCGGGCGTGCCCCACTCGACGGGCAACCCCGGCGACCCCTTGGAGTTGGGCAAGACGATCGTCTTCGACCTCTTCCCCCGGGACGCGAGCGGGTACTACCACGACGTGACGCGCACCTTCTGTTTAGGGTACGCGCCCCCCGAGGTCGAGCGGGCGTATCAAGACGTGCGGGAGGCGTTCGAGGCCGTCTGCGAGAAGTTTTTGGTGGGGGGGATCACCCAGACGTACCAGCACTTCGTCTGTAAATTCTTCGAGAAGCGGGGGCACCCCACCGTGCTGGGGGATCCCAAGACGACGCAGGGGTACGTCCACAGCTTGGGGCACGGGTTGGGGCTCGAAGTCCACGAGGAGCCGTACTTCCCCACCTTCGGGGAGTGCAAGACCCAACTGCGGGAGGGCATGGTCTTCACCGTGGAACCGGGGCTCTACTACCCCGAGGCGGGGTACGGCATTCGCATCGAGGACACGTACTACTGCGATGAGAGCGGGGAGTTTCGCAGCCTTACGCCGCTGCCCAAGGAGCTGGTCATCCCGGTGGGATAAGGCGCCGGGATGGGTCGCGCTACGATCGAGATTGGGATTGGGGTTGAGACTGAGACGAGACTAAGCCCGAGTGAGAGGGCGGGGGAGGACAGTCCGCGCGTTTCGGGGTGAGAAGTTCGCGGAGCTGCCCTCCCCCGGGTGAGAGGGAATAACGGAGCCGGGCAGGGGCCGAGAGCCCGCTTAAGGTCGGGGATGGAACAACCTCCTTTCTTTGGGGATTGGGCCCCCGGTCCCTGCCCTCGAAACGCTTTATCTCACCTCATTGGGATTGGGAGCGGGCGCGCTTTGTGCCCTTGGCCTTGGGCGCGGACGCGTCCCCGTTGACCCGGCCGTTTGCACCCGGCTCGGGGGCCTTCCCCTTCCCGTCCCCGTTCCCGTTCCCCTGGGCCTCCAAGGGCACCCCGGCGGCCGCGGCCAGGCCCGCCTGCGCCCGGATGGCCTCCTCGATCTGCTGGGCGATGTCGGGGTTCTCCTCCAGGAACGTCGCGGCGTTGGCCAAGCCCTGGCCGAGTTGCGTCCCCTCGTAGGAGTACCACGCGCCGCTCTTCTTGACGATCCCGTACTCCTCGCCCAAGCGCAGCAGCTCCCGTGAGCGGACGATCCCCTTCCCGTAGAGGATGTCGACCTTCGCCTCGCGG
>JALUUA010000030.1 GCA_027021605.1 Candidatus Bipolaricaulota bacterium
GAAGAGCCCCACGTGGAAGACGTAGAAGCGAAGCAGCGCCCCCCCGCCTAGCTCGCGGCCTCCCCAGAGGAAGCTCAGCACCCATGACCCCAGGACGGGGAGGCGCGCGATCGCGCGGCGCGCGGCGTCCGTGGTCCAGAACGCCTCTTGGTCCCAGGGGAGGAGCATCCCCGTAAACCCGAACGCGAGCAGCAGGAGCCCGAGCACGACGCCGACGATCCAGTTGAGTTCCCGCTCCCGATGGGCTCGATCCCATAGAACCCTCACCAGGTGCAGCAGCAGGAGCCCGATCAGCAGGTGGGCCCCCCAGGCGTGGAGGCTGCGGACGAGCCAGCCCAGCCGGGCGGTGCTCAGGATGTACTGCAGGCTCCCGTGGGCCTCCTCCGTGGTGGGGTGGTAGTAGACCATGAGCAAAATCCCCGTGAGCACCTCGATTAGGAAGACAAAGGCTGTAAGGACCCCCAAGAGGTGGCGGGCCCCCAGCTCGCGGGGGACGGGGCGCGAGAGTTCGGAGCGAAGCAGCTCCCGAGCGCGTCTCCCGGCTTCCATGGCGCTAGCCCTCCTCGCGCAGGAAGACCTCCCCGCCGACGACCTCGGCCCGGAGGTGGCGCAGCGGCCGACTGGGAAGGCCCGCGATCACGTTCCCGTGGAGGTCAAAGAGGCCGCCGTGGCAGGGGCACTCCAACACCCGGCGCTCCTCGTCGTAGTCCACGATGCACCCCCGATGCGTGCAGAGGGCCGAGAGGGCGACGAATCCCTTGGGGAGGCGCAGGACCCAGACGGGCTCGCCGGCGAAGAGCACCTGCTTGCCCTCCCCCACGGCGAAGTCCGCGGCGCGCCCGACCCGAAGCCGCAGCCGCCCGGGGTTGAACGCCTGCCGCTCCGGGGGGAGGATGTACGCCGCCACGCCCCCCAGGGCGCTCAAGATCCCCAGGACGAGGGAGCCCCTAAGCAGGCCGCTCAGAAACGTCCGGCGGTCGCTCCCCGGCTCCCGTTCGACCCTGTCCGCCTCCGCCATCGTGCCCACCCCCCTTCCCCGCCCGCTCCGACGGGTTCGCAAGGGGCCGTTCGCCCCGGTTGAGCTTATCCCCCGCCGAAGGCGGGGGGCCATGACGCTCATCAGGGGGGAAGATGATCTTGATCAAGAGCAAGAGCAAGAGCCCCTTACTCCTTCGGCTTGTGGCAGACGCGGCAGGTGTCGACGGTGCGCCCCTCGTGATCGGGCGGCGCGGGCTGGATCCCCTCCGGGCCGTGGCAGGCGAGGCAGTTGTCCATCCCCACCAGGCTGTGGGGGATGGGCGGGGGAGCCGGGCGCGGGACGAGGCCGGCCAGCTCCTTGACGTACCTCACCAGGGCGCGCACGTCGTCCTCGGAGAGCGGTCCCCCGACTTCGGGGCCGAAGCCGGGCATCCCGCCCACCCCCCGGGCGATGGCCGCGTAGAGCGCCTCGTCGCTCTTGGGGGCGATCGACTCCTTGGAGGCCAAGTTGGCCGTGGGGATGCGATCTCCCTTCGGCCCGTGGCAGGCGGCGCAGTGATCGGCGTAGAGCGCGGCGGGGCTGCGCCGGGCGACGCCGGCGAGCGCGTCGAGGTAGCGGGCGACCGCCAGGATCTCCTCGAAGGCGAGCGGCCCACCCCGGGCGCGGCCGAAGGCGGGCATCCCGCCCACCCCCTCCGCGATCGTCCGGAGGAGCTTCTCCTGCCCCAGGGCCTCCAAGAACCGGGGATCGCCCAGGCGCACGTTGGAGATCTTGTCCCCCTGGGGCCCGTGGCAGACGGCGCAATAGCCCTCGAAGATCTCCTTACCCCCGACGGCGATCCCCTCCGCAGAGAGCTTCAGATAGGCCGCCAGGGCGCGGATCTGGTCGTCCGTGAGGGGGCCCCCGGCGGCGCGGCCGAAGGCGGGCATCCCCCCGTGGCCCTCGCGGGCGATCCTCTTAAGCGCGGCATCCCCCTCCCGCTCCAAGAACTCGCGGGAGCGCAGCTCCACCCCGGCCACGCCCTTGCCGTCCCTGCCGTGGCACTCGGCGCAGTAGCGCGAGTAGAGGGCACGCCCGTCTCCCAGCACCCCCGCGGCCCGGATCGCGGGCACCGGGCCCTCCGGGACCCCCGCCGGGTGGCACTTGGTGCACGCCTCGACCGTGACGGCGTGGCACTGGGCGCAGTACTCCATCCGTGGGCGGTTCGTCGGGTTCGGGCGGAGGTCATGGGCGATGTTGTAGTGGCAGTCCACGCAGCGGGCGCCCAGCTCGAGGTGCAGCTTGTGGGGGATGCGGATCTGCAGGGGATTGTGCTCGAAGCCCGCCTCGTCCACCCTCTCGGCGATCTCGGGGTGGCAGCGCAGGCAGTTGGGGCTGATCCGCTCGGGCTCGGCCATGAACCCCTTGCGGTAGCCGTCGTAGAGGAGCCGATGGGGCTTGCTGTGGCAGTCGACGCAGCGCACCTCCGAGAAGGGGGGGTGGACCCGGGAGGGGACCCCGCGGTTGGGCAGCCCCCCCTCCTCCCCGTGGCAGCTGAGACAGTATTCGGGGCTCGAGGTCGTATAGCGCGGCAGCCACGAGGCGGCCACGGCCCCGCCCACCGCTACCGCCGCCACGAGGGCCCAAACCCCGTAGGGCACCCGCCTCATCCGCGATCCCTCCCCTGGGCCTTCGTTCCCGGGTCGAGCTTTACGATGCGCACGGGGATCCCGTGCCAGGCTTGGCCCCTCCCCACGGGGTCGGAGCGGATGGGGAGGAGGGGCTGCGCGTGGACGCCCGCCTCCTCCCACCAGATGAGCCGGGTGTTGGGGTCGCGGCTGCGGAAGGCCCCGCCCCGGGCGAGCCTCCCCAGGCCCCAGTGCCCCAAGCCCCCGTGGATCGCGACCACCTCGGGGTGGATGCCCTGGGTGGGGAAGGCCCGGGCGACGATCTCGCCCGCCTCGGAGATCACCCTCACCCGATCGCCCTCCCGAATCCCCAGGCGCTCGGCCGCCTCGGCGTGGATCCAGAGCGGGTTGCGGTGCTCGATCTCGAGGAGCCACCAGCACAGAACCGTCTCGTCGGCGTCCAGCACGGCGCTGTCGTAGACGACGAGGGCGAATTTTTCGCCTCCTTCGTCCTCGTCCCTGGGAGGGGCGAGGTACGTGGGGAGGGTCGGCTGCTTGAGGTTCCCCAAGGAGGGGGCGAAGACCTCCAGGCGCCCGGAGGGAGTGGGGAAGGGGCGACCGTAGTCGGGCCGGCCCGCCGGGACCCAGATCCCGCCCTCGACGAGCAGCTCGAACCCCCCGGCCTGCGCCAGCTCCGGGAGGGCCTCCACCTGCTTCTCTATAAATGCCTTTACGGAGGCAAAGGGGAAGAACATCCCGAGCTCGCCGCCGAGGCGGCGGGCCAGCTCCAGGATCACCTCGGAGGTGGAGCGGGCCTCCCCCAGCGGGGGGACGACGGGCTGCTGCAGCGCCACGTAGGGCACGAGCTCATACGCCGGCGGGGAGTGCAGTTCCCACTCCTCCAGGAAGGTCGTCGCGGGCAGCAGCAAGTCGGCCAGCTGGGCCGTCTCGCTGCGGAAGGCGTCGCTGACGACCAGAAAGGGGACCCTCTCCTCGTCGCGCAGCACCGCTTGGACGAGCTTCGGGTCGGGGTGGTCGAAGGCGGGGTTGGCGCGGTCGACCCAGAGGAGCCCCACCCGCTCCCGCCCGGCGGCCAGGTCCGCGAAGAGCTCCGGAGGCGGGAGGACCCGGGGCGCCCGCGCGGGCCGCGGCTCCGGGAGCGCCCGGCGGCGGGGGAGACACAGCCCCCCGGGGCGCTCGAGGTTGCCCGTAAGGGCCGCCAGCAGGAAGACGGCCCGCTCGTTCTGCACCCCGTTGGGGTGGCGGGAGAGGCCGCCGCCCGTGAGCACCAACGCGGGCCGGGTCCGGGCAAACTCCACGGCAATGCGGCGAATGTGCCCGGCTTTTACGCCCGAGATCTGCTCCGCCCTCTCCGGGGTGTAGGTCCTGAGGTGCTCGGCCAGCTTCTCCAGCCGCCAGTTGCTCTGCTTCGCGAAGAACTCCCGGTCGTAGAGGCCGAGCTGCACGATCACGTTGGCCATCGCCAGCGCCACGGCGGCGTCCGTCCCCGGGCGGAGGGGGAACCACTCGTCGCTCTGGCCCGCCGTGCGGCTCAGCCGCGGGTCGAAGGTGACGAGCTTGGCCCCGTTGCGCCGGGCCTCCACGAGGCGGCGCACCAGCGGGACGTACATCTCGCCGGACTCGTAGGGGTTGGCCCCGAAGTTGAGGACGTACTTCGTCGGGGGCAGGTC
>JALUUA010000031.1 GCA_027021605.1 Candidatus Bipolaricaulota bacterium
CGGGCAGACAGAGCCCCCTTGACGCTTAGCGGCGGTACAATGGGCGCGCCGGTGGAGGTGCGGGGAGAGGGGTGGGTCGGGGAAGGGGGTTCCCCAAGGGGGCCGGCCGCCGCCGTCCGCGTCGCCGGCAGCCGAAAGCCGCTTCCCAACGTGCCCTACCCCGAAGGGTTCCCGATGGCCGAAGAACCGGAAGGCGGCGGTTGCACGGGCCGGCGGGCTAAGGCCCCCTTGGGAGCCGCCGAAGGCCCTCGATGGGCCAAGGCGGCTGAATCCTCACAAAAAAGAAAGGGGCCGGAGCCCACAGACTCCGACCCCGGTGGTGAGAGGGGCTTCCCCGCGGGGACGCCGGACTTAAGGATCCAAGTCGAAGAAGATCGCAATCAGCAGAAGCTGCTTTTCGCTCAGCAGCCGCCGCGGCCCCGAGTCCGTCTGCCTCTGCAAAGCAACCAGCTCCGAGAGCCTTCGGTACGGCGCATGGGCCTTCAGGGTCTGCACCGTCCGCTCCCCGAAGCCCGGCAGCTTCGCCAACAGCGCATCAATGTGCTCCGCCGTAAGCTGCGTCGGCCGGTTCCCGATGCGGAACTCCTGCGCGATGCGATCGGCCTCCTGCTTGATCGAGGCCACATCGACGCCCTGGGCCACGGCGACCCCAAGCGCCAAAAGAAGCAGCACCGCCGCCGCGATCCCTGCCCGCTTGAGCTTCAGCACCGGAATCACCTCCTTCTTGTGGGATAGGAGAGCGCTCTCACTCTTCCAGAGCGCTCTCCTCCCCCACCCATCTCACCGACGGGCCCGCAGACGCGCTTCCACGGCCCCGAGGTAGGATTCGTTCGCCTCCAGGTAGACCAGATAGGCAGGCCACATCAGCGGATTGAGCCAGCCCACGGAGCGGATGTACAGCGAGGAAGCCCAATGCACGAACTTCATGATCCGCAGATGCCGCTCCAGCCCGGACCAATCCTTGGCGGCCACGTACCCGAACGAGCCGAACATCACCGTCTGCATCGCCTCCTCGAAGATGAACATCGTGAACCCCACCGCCGAGAAGAGGAAGAAGTACAGCACCAGCAGCTTGACCCACAGCGGTTTTCCGGTTAGGATGGATTCGAGATTCATCGTCTCACCCCCACCGACCTCTCGGGTGAGAGATTCCAACTGCACCGGGGCCGGGCCCTACCCTAGGACCCGGCCCCCTCTTCTCCGGCTTCGACTGCGACTTCCTGCTGCTTCCGCAGCTCCTCGGCGCGCTTGGTGGCAAGCCACTCGTAGATCTGATCGGCCAGATCGAGCATGGGCGCCACCGCCTTCCCCGGGGTGAGCTTGCCTTGCTGGACGTGCGCCGCCACCAGATGGCCCGCCACCTTGAGCGCAACGGAGGCCATCAACCCGATCTCCGTCTTGGAGAACTTGTCCGGCTCCGCCCTCCGAGGCTTGGGGTTGCTGTTGGGAAGCCCCAAGCGCACGATCTTGGCGAAGTTGCGGTCTTCCACAGGGACGTACTCCACCTCGATCGTGTCGCCCTCAGCCAGATCGCCCTCGAAGACCGAATCCCACAGGGCGAAGGGGTACTCGAAGCCGTCCAGCCGCACCCAGCGGAGCCCCTCGTGCTTCGCGCTGGGCTCGACCTCCGTAACGACCGCCTGCACCGTACGATCCTTCTTGCGTTGGCTCCGCGCCACCGCGATCACCTCCCCTTAAGAAAAGCTTTTTGTGACGACCGCATTTGTTTTGCTAAGGCTGTCACAAAAAGCTTTTGATTTGCGGAGCTTTCACTCGAGCTAAGCTCCGCTTCTTGTCCCCGCTCAAGCTCCAAGAGCCTTCGGGCCTTCTCCACGGCCCACAGCGGGTAAAGCCCGAACCGAAGGCCAAAGCGCTCCGAACTCGTGCCCTCTTCGCGAACGATTCGCTCCACAAGCTTGTGCAGACGCTCGATCTTCTCAGGAAAAGCCATCGGCAGCTCCTTGGGATCAGACCCACTCGTGGCAACGGCACGAGCACCACTCTGCGGGGTTGTCCAGCTCCCGATCGCAGCGGGAGCACTGCATCTCCAGAAAGCACTCCTCGGGCACTTGGGCCGCCCGAGCCCTCTTCCGGTCGTCGAGGCAGTCGTCGCACAACGGCTGCAGGTACAGCCGCGGCCGAAAGGGACGTCCGCACCGCAAACAGCCCGTTACCCTCGTCATGGAAGACACCTCCTCAGAAAGCGGGCTTTCTCGCCGGCGGGCGGGAAAGCCCGCTCCCACACCCGCACGGGACGGGGCGGGAGCCAAACAGAACAGAACGGCACAAACGGGGGGGCCGCCCCCGCAGGGAACGACTCGTGTAAGCGTTGGAGGGACCGCGGGGGCGGCACCCCCACCCATGAATGCGGAGGAGGACGAGGAGCGGGAAGAAGGGCGGAGCCGCAGACACAAAAGGGTGGGGGAACTTCCGGCTCCGGGGGACGGCAGGCGGGGCGGGAGGGCCCGCCGGGGGCTTCAGCGAAAGCGAATGCCCCCAAGGGCCCTTACAGGCGCACGTACCGCTTTTGCTCCTGGTCGTACGTGAGAAACTCGGGAAAGCCCTCGAAGAGCTTCAGCTCCTTAGGATGGGCGATCACACCCTCGCGGACGGAGAAGCCCTGCTCCGTAAGCCAAGCTCGAATGAGTGACCAAGCTTCCTCCGCCCTCCGCTTGCGATCGGCGTAGTCATTCCCCAGGGGAGACTTCCCGAGGTACTCCAACAGCCCCACCCGACAGCGGAAGTAGTGGATCTCTTGCGCCTGAGGCCGGTGTTGTCCCACCCAGATCACCAGCAGAACGGCCTGGATCCCGTGGGAGTCCGGGGGCTGCGGCTCCTCCACCAAGCAGGCATACGCGGGAAGCTTCCGCTCCACGGACCGTGCCCACGCTTCCAGCGTCGGGTAGCCGATGTACGCCAACGTCCTGCTCATCTGCAATCACCCCCATACGCTCAGGTGATCGCTCTCCCCGCTCCCCAGGCCGAGGTCACTCGAGGTTGAGCGTGAGCTTGACTTCCCTCCCCCGACGGCTACACTCTTCCCAGAAAGGAGCGCCGCCGATGGCCCTCAAGGAAGTGCAGCTGACCCTCAAGCTCCCCGAGGAGCTGCTGGCCTACCTCGGGAAGGAACCCCACGAGCTCGAGGCGAACGTCCTGCAGGCCGTGGTCCTCGCCCTCGTTCAGGAGGGGAAGATCACCGCCTCCTACGCCGCCGAGATCCTGGGCCTCTCCTACCCCGAGATGCTTGAGCTCTTGGCCCAACACGGCCTCCCCCTGGTGCACTACGATCCCGACGAGCTCGAGACCGAGCTCCAAGCCCTCCGAGGGACGTGAGCCCCGAGAAGATCGCGCGGGTCGTCTCCGACGCCAGCCCTCTGGTGATCCTCGCCCGCATCGGGCTCCTCTCCCTCTTGGAGAAGCTCTTTGGAGAAGTTCACGTCCCCCAGGCCGTCTACGACGAGGTCGTCCCCTCCGAGCCCGAGGAAGAGGAGCGCCCCGGGAGCCGGGAGGTTGCCCAAGCCCGGTCTCAAGGGTGGCTCCGGGTCCATCCCACTCCGCCTCCGGAGGAGCTTCGCCGTTACCGACGTCCGGGGCTCAGCCGGGCCGACGCCTCGGTGATCGCCTTGGCCGTGAGGCAGAGGGCCGACGTCGTGTTGGCCGACGAGCGGGCGCTGCGCCGGGCCCTGCAGGCTCGGGGCTTTCGCGTGGTGGGCGTGGGCGGGCTGCTGCTGCGGGCCAAAGAGAGAGGGCTCCTCCCGAGCGTCCGGGAGCCCCTGGAGCGGGCCCGGCGGGAGGGGCTGCGCATCCACCCGGCGCTGGTGGAGCGGATCCTCCGGGAGGCCGGAGAACTCCCGGAGCCCGAGTCGGAGTCGGAGTCGGAGAGGGGGTCGGCTTCCCATTGAATCAGAACGACAAGGAAAAGCCCAAACTCACGAACGGCTGAAGATCCCCCTTCTCGCCCAAGGGCGCATAGACGCCGGCCTCGTTGTACCCGCTCACGATCCCCAAGAGCCGAAACTGCCCACCGGCCCGGACCCCCCTGGGCCGCCTGCTCATGACAACCTCACTCCCCTTCGGTACACTCTTCGTGCCATGGACCTCGAAGAGCTGAGACTCCCCAACCCCATCTGGGTCGGCTTGGATCGGGGCACCTTCTTCGGCCTGTTGGCGGGCGCTGCCGCCACCGCCCTCAAGCCCGACGTCTGGTACTTCGCTACACCCATCT
>JALUUA010000032.1 GCA_027021605.1 Candidatus Bipolaricaulota bacterium
CGTGTACCTCAGCAAGACGTACGGAGCGCTCACGCCCTACGGCTTCTACCGGGGGGTCGTAATCATGGGGGCGGACGGGAAGCTGCGCTTCTCCCACCAGGTAGCCGCGGGGGTGGAGGTCGCCAACCCCGGGCGGGTCCCCGCGCTCTTCGAGCTGGGCTGGAAGGACGGGCTCTTCTTGTTGGGGTTGGCGTTTCGGTTTTGATACCGCTCGAACGCTGCATTTTTTCACTCTGAGCAGGGCCCTACAGAGACTGTTACACTGCTTGGGGAATGTAAGATCGAAGGGAATGTCCGGAGATGGGGAAAACAGCAGCGGTAGTAGATCCGCTCGAGGGCTATCGCAAGACGGCGGAGCGACGACGCCGCGAGAGGGAGCTCCAGGTCCGGCGTAGGAGGGTCCGCGCTTGGGAGGCGGCCCGTAGGGCAGCGCGTCTCCTCAAGGAGGAATTCGGGGCCACCCGAGTCGTCGTTTTCGGGTCCTTAACACATCCCGATCGATTTACGCTTTGGTCCGATGTGGATCTAGCAGCTTGGGGGCTGCGGCCTGAAGACACGTTCCGTGCCGTAGCCGCCGTGCTCGGGGTGAGCTCGGAAATCGAGATTGATCTTGTGGATATGAGCATGTGCCGTCCCGCGCTGCGGGAGGCCATCGAGCGAGAAGGGATGGAGCTATGAGCGAACGCTATCGGGTCGTGGCCGGTCGCATCCGTCGCGAACTGAGCGATCTGGAACGCGTGGTCAAGCGGGCGGAGCGGGCCCTCCAAGCAGCTCAACAGCGCCTGGAGGACCGAGATCTCTACCTCGACTCGGCCGCCCTTAATCTACACGATTTCTATGCGGGGCTAGAGCGGTTGTTTTCCTTGATCGCGTCGGAGATCGACGGAAGCTTGCCGACCGGTCCCCAATGGCACCGCGAGCTCCTCCGCCAGATGGGAGCCGAGATCCCCTCCGTGCGCCCGGCGGTCCTATCTGATAAGGCCCTTAAGCTCCTAGAGGAGTATCTCGGCTTTCGCCATGTCGTGCGCAGCATTTACGCCTTTGAGTTCGACCAAGAGCGCCTAGAGCCCCTTGTGCAGCGTCTACAGCCCACGTTCGAGAGGGTTCGAGAAGAGCTGTTGACGTTCTCCGACTGGCTCGCGCAAGTGGCCCGCAACGCCGACTCGGAAGATGTATGAGATCTGGGAGGCGCTGCTCCTGGGGGCCGTGCAGGGGGCGGCGGAGTGGCTCCCCATAAGCAGCGAGGGGGTCCTTACGCTCATTCAGCTCCACGTCCTCCAAAGGCCCCTGGCGGAGTCCGTGGCGTTTGCGATCTGGCTCCACCTGGGGACCCTCCTGGCCGCGGTGAGCTACTTCCGTCGGGAGCTGCTTCAGCTGACGAAGGCGCTTCCCCGGTGGATCCTCCCCGCCCACCGGGGGGATCTTTCGGACACCGATCGAAAGCTGCTCGACTTCCTTGGGGTCGCGACGGTCCTCACGGGCCTCGTGGGCGCGCCCCTTTTGGCGCTGAGCCTCTCGCTCGATCCCCTGAGCCGATGGGGGACCGCCCTCATCGGTGCCCTTCTTATCGGCACGGGGCTGATCCAGCTCATCGCTCCCCGCCGGAAGCTGGGAGGGCGAACCGTTCTAGGGTTAAGCGTTCGAGATGCCCTTTGGGCGGGCCTGGCTCAGGGCTTAGCAGCCCTGCCGGGGCTGAGCCGCTCGGGGCTTACGATCTCCATATTGCTCTTGCGGGGCTTCCGCGAGACGGAGGCCCTCCGACTCAGCTTTTTGATGAGCATTCCCGTCATCTTCGCGGCTCAGTTCTTGCTGAAGCTCTTAGAACTCCTTAGGACCACCGACGAAGAGCCCCTTCTAAGCGCAGGGGCGCTCGCGGGCGCTGCGGGGGTGCTCTCGGCGGCCTTCGTGGGCTGGCTGACCATCTCGGCCCTCATGGGCCTCGCGCGCCGGTTGCCCTTCTGGGCCTTCGCGATCGGGCTGGGGGTGTTTAGCTTAATAGCTGCTCTCCTGGCTTGAGCGTCTCACCCCTTCTCCTAGTCCGTTGCCTGCCCGATTGTGCCGGAAGCCTTGTGGGCTTGAGCGGGTCGGCCTATAATAACGACGCCCTGCGGGGAGTGGCGCAGCCCGGTTAGCGCGCCTGCTTTGGGAGCAGGAGGTCACCGGTTCGAATCCGGTCTCCCCGACCCACCATGTCCCATCAAGCCCTCTATCGCAGGTGGCGCCCCCAGCGCTTCTCGGACGTCGTAGGCCAGCCCTACACCGTCCAGACCCTCAAGAACGCCATCGCCCAGGGCGAGATCGCCCACGCCTATCTGTTTGCGGGCCCCCGGGGCACGGGCAAGACGTCCGTCGCCCGCATCTTCGCGAAGGCCGTCAACTGCCCCCAACCCCAGGAGGGGGAGCCCTGCAACGCCTGCCCCAGCTGCCAAGCCATCGCCCAGGGAAGCGCCCTCGATGTGATCGAGATCGACGGGGCCTCCAACCGCGGCATCGACCAGATCCGCCAGCTCCGCGAAGAGGTCAACTTCGCCCCCGCCCAGAGCCGCTACAAGGTCTACATCATCGACGAGGTCCACATGCTCACCAACGAGGCGTTTAACGCCCTCTTAAAGACCCTGGAGGAGCCCCCGCCCCACGTTGTCTTTCTCTTCGCCACCACGGAGCCCCACAAGGTGCTCCCCACGGTCCTCTCCCGCTGCCAGGCCTTCGAGTTCAAGGCGATCTCCCCGGAGCTCATCGTGGCCCAGCTCCGCCGGGTCGTCCAGGCCGAGAAGATCGCGGCCACGGAGGAGGCCCTCCAGGCGATCGCCCGCCACGCCCGCGGGGCCCTCCGCGACGCGCTTGTGCTGTTAGACCAGCTCGTCTCCTTCAAGGGCGGCGGGGAGATCACCCCCGATGATCTATACGAGATGCTCGGGCTGCCCCCCGAGGAGGCCCTCGACCGCTTCCTGGATGCTTTGGCGGACCGCAACGCCCCCGCGGCCCTGGCGCTCTTAGCAGAGCTGGCCGAACGGGGACGGGATTTTGAGCTTTTCACGGAGGAGCTGCTTCGCCGCAGCCGCGACCGCCTTCTCGACCTCACGAGCGCCCCGGCCGCCTCGGGGGAGGAGGAAACGGCCCTCTGGGTCCGGCTCACGGGCGAGCTGCTGGAGCTGCGCCGCGAGCTGCGTTACGCCCTCGACAAGAGAATCCTCTTGGAAGTCTTCGTGCTGGAGTGGACCCACGGGGCCCCTGCCCCCGCTCCCCAAATCCCGGCATCGAAGGCCGCCGGGGCGGAACCCACAGCCGAGGCCCGGACCCGAGCCCAGCCCCAATCCCAATCCCAACCCCAAACCCAAACCCAGCCCCAAGCTCAAGCTCGAGCCCGAGCCCCAATCCCCGTCAAAGCCCAAGCGCCGGTTCCCCCCCAGCCCCAGCCCGAGGCTTCCTCCCCACCCCAGGAGCCCCCCCCGGGGGCACACGACGCGGCCCCGCAACCCCCGATCGCCCGTGGAGGTGGGAGCGCCCAGGGCGTCCGGGAGGCTTGGGAGAGGCTCCTGGTGCGGGCCCGGCGGGAGAAGGCGGCGCTACATGCGCTCCTGGCGGAGGCGTCCCCTCGGCTGGCCGAGGGGACGCTCTTCATCGAGTACCCCCCCGACTACACCTTTCACAAGGAGCGGCTCGAGCAGCCGGAGAACCTCCAAATCGTTCAGAGCTTGGTGGAGGAGATCTTCGGCGGGGTGCGGCTCGCCGTCGGGTTTGCCTCCCCTTCATACTCCGGAGATGGGGACTCCCCCGCCGCCTCCCAGGCCGGGAGTGCCTCCGGGCCCGGGTCCGCCGAGGCCGGGGCCGCGATCGGCCCTTCCCCCCCCGGAACCGGGAGGGCGTTGGCGGAGAAGGTCGAGCGGGTCCGCCAAGCCTTTGAGGGGAAGGTCCTCCGCTGAGCCCGGCTCGGGCTTTGAACGCCGGAGCGGCCCCGGCTTATAATGGGGCACCCTGCAATCCCCGGAGGAGGAAGAGACGATATGCAGCTTCCCGGCGGCATGGGCAACGTGCTCAAACAGATCAAGAAGGCCCAAGAGCTCATTCAGAAGAAGCAGGAGGAGCTTCAGAACCTGCGCGTGGAGGCCGCGGCCGGCGGCGGCATGGTCAAGGTGGTCGCCAACGGCCGGGAGGAGATCGTGGACATCCACATCGACAAGGAGGTCGTGGACCCCGAGGACGTGGAGATGCTCGAGGACCTCATCCTCGCGGCCATCAAGGAAGCCCAAACGAAGGCGAAAGAAACGGCCCAAAGGGAGATGAGCGAGGTCATGGGGAACCTGGGGCTGCCCAACATCCCCGGGCTGTTCTAGTCAACAATAACCACAATAATCACAATGAACTATCCGGAGCCCTTAGAAGCGTTAATCCAGGAGCTGAAGAAGCTTCCCGGGGTCGGCCAACGGACCGCGGAGCGCCTGGCCTTCCACCTCCTGAACCAGCCCGAGGAGGAGGTTGAGCTTTTGCGGGAGGCGCTGCGCGCGATCAAGGCGGAGATCGTTCTGTGTAGGGAGTGCTTCAACTTCGCCGAGGCCCGGGGCCCCGATGAGCGGGGGGCGCTCTGCGGGATCTGCCGCGACCCGGGGCGGGATCGCTCCGTCATCTGCGTGGTGAGCCACCCCCAGGAGCTCTGGAAGATCGAGAAGACCGGGGGGTATCCGGGGCTCTACCACGTGCTGGGCGGGCTCATCTCGCCCCTGCGGGACGTCCACCCCGAGGACCTACACATTGAGGAGCTGATGGCGCGGCTGCGCCGCGGGGACGTCCGCGAGGTCATCCTGGCCTTAGATCCCACGGTCGAGGGCGAGCACACCTCGCTGTATCTCGCCCGGCAGATCAAGCCCCTGGGGATCCTCACCACGCGCATCGCCCAGGGGGTCCCCATCGGCCGGGATTTGGAGTTCACCGACGAGGCCACCCTAAGCCGCGCCCTCCAGGGGCGCGTGACCCTCTGAGTCCGGGCCCGGGCCCGGGCCTGGGCCCCCTCCACAAAAAGGCGCGAATGCAAAGGGGTGAAGCCAGAAGACGACGATGACGGTCACCATGAGGGCGGTGCGGATCCACGAGCACGGCGGACCGGAGGTGCTCCGCTACGAAGAAGACGTCCCCGTCCCCGAGCCGGGGCCCGGGGAGGCCCTCGTAAAGGTGAAAGCCTGCGCGCTGAATTATCTCGACATCTGGGTGCGGCGGGGCCTGCCGGGCATCCCTCCCAAGCTGCCCCACATCCCGGGGAGCGACGTCGCCGGGGTGGTTGAGAAATTGGGAGAGGGCGTCGAGGGCTTCCGGCCGGGGGAGCGCGTGGTGGTAAACCCCAGCCTGAGCTGTGGGCGCTGCGAATACTGCCGCCGGGGCGAGGACCCGTTGTGTGACGAATATCACATCCTGGGCGAGCACGTAGACGGGGGGTACGCGGAGTTCGTGAAGGTCCCGGCGCGCAACTTGATGCGCATCCCCGAGGGCTTTGCGTGGGAGGAGGCCGCGGCCGCGCCGCTGGTGTACCAGACGGCCTGGCGGGCGCTCATCACCCGCGCGCAGCTGCGCCCCGGCGAGACGGTGCTCGTTCTGGGGGCCTCGGGGGGCGTGGGCACGGCGTGCGTGCAGATCGCCAAGCTCGTCGGCGCCCGGGTGATCGCCGTGGCGGGCTCGGACGAGAAGCTCCAAAGGCTCCGGGAGCTGGGGGCCGACGAGGGGATCAACCACGCGACCGCGGACTTCGGCACGGAAGCGTGGAAGCTCACGAACAAGCGGGGCGTCGACGTGGTGGTGGACAGCGTCGGGGAGGCCACGTGGGAGAGGAGCCTGCGGGCCCTCGCGAAGGACGGGCGGCTCGTCACCTACGGGGCGACCTCGGGGCCGAAGCCCCCCACGGACGTGCGGCTGGTCTTCTGGCGCCAGCTGAGAATCATCGGGACCACCATGGGCAATCACCACGAGTTCACCCGGGTGATGGAGCTGGTCTGGCAGCGGAAGCTCCGGCCCGTGATCGATCGGGTCTTTCCCTTACAGGAGGCCGCCGAAGCCCAGCGGCGCATGGAGGCCCGCGAGCACCTGGGGAAGATCGTCCTCGTGCCGGAGGGCTGAGCCCTTCCCTCCTCTGCCCCCATGCGAGGGGGTCAAAGGGGTCAAAGAAGCTCCCAGGGGGGACGGCGCCCCCTCTCCCCCGGCAACGATCCCGGGGCGTAGGCACCTGTTGCGGTTGACAGGCGCACAGGGGGCGTCTATAATGCGGGCCGAACCCTGCGGAGCCCCCCTTGCGATTCGCGAGTTGACGGAGATCATGGCCCTGCAGGGTGCCGTGGGATAGCATAAGGGACCGCCCGAGGGCGGATTTAGGGGGACCGCAGCGCCACAGCCGCTGCGGATTGCGCGCAAAGACGAACAAAACAACGCCGCCATGAGCAAAGATCACGTCGAGAACGAGTTTCCGGTTTCGCCGGGAGCCCGGCGGCTCACCCGGCGGAAGTTCCTCACCCGGCTGGGGCTGGGGGCTTTTACCCTAAGCGCCGGGGCCTTCGCCAGCAGCGTGGGGGCTTACATCCTCCCCAAGCTCAACTTCGAGCCCTCCTCCATCTTCTCCATCGGCCGCCCCGAGGACTACAAAGTAGGCGACATGCGCCTCCTGGAGGCCAAGCAGGTCTACGTCTTCCGCAATTCCTATGGGATCCAGGTCGTCTCCGCGATCTGCACCCACCTGGGCTGCTCGTATCGCCCGTTCGGGCCGCCCAACGACAGGTTTCCCATCGTCCACGCGCTGTGCCCCTGCCACGGGAGCATCTTCGCCCGCGACGGGCGCGTCTTGGACGGGCCCGCCCCCCGACCCCTGCCCTTCTACCACGTGGACCTCACGGCGGACGGGCGGCTCCTGGTGGACAAGAGCGTCACGATGCTCACGGACCCCCTGAGCAAGGCGAGCGGCGAGGGGATCGGGCACAACCTCTACTTCGACCCGGAGCAGAAGCGGTTGGTGGAGGGGCCGCTCCCCGACGGGAGCGAGTGCCTCCCCTGCCAAAAGGGAGGCTGATCCCCCATGGACCTCGTCTTCTACGGGCTGATCGATCGGCTGGTCCTCCTCCTCCAGCAGGTCCGCCGCAGCCCCGTCTGGATCTCCATCTTCCGCCGCGAGCACCTCCCCCGGACGGAGACGGACTTCCTGGCCATGAACCGGAAGAACTTCTTCGTCCACGTGCTGCCCGCCACCATCGACAAGCGCTCCCTGCGCATCACCTACAGCTGGTTCTGGATGGGCGTGATCGCCTTCTGGCTCTTTGTGATCCTGGTGGTCACGGGCATCTACCTGATGTTCTACTACGTCCCCTCTGTGGAGCGGGCCTTCGACACGGTCCGCCAGATCATCAACCAGGTGACCCTGGGGCGCTTCATCCGAAACCTCCACAAGTGGGCCGGGGAGTTTATGGTGCTGGCCGTCTTCCTGCACATGCTCCGCGTCTTCTACACGGGGGCCTACCAGAAGCCCCGGGAGTTCAACTGGGTCATCGGGGTCTTTCTGTTTCTGATCACGATTCTATTCGCCTTCTCGGGGTACATTCTCCCCTGGGACCAGCTGGGGTACTACGCGGCCAAGATCGCCTGCAACATCGCGGAGAACGTCCCCTACGTGGGCGATCAGGTCCGCCAGGCCCTCCTGGGCGTGAGCAACTGCAACAACCTCAACCAGTTCTCGCTGTTGCGCTGGTACGTGATTCACGTCTTCCTGCTGCCCGTCTTCATGGTGCTTCTGATCGCGATCCACTTCTGGCGGATCCGCAAGGACGAGTACACGATCCCGCCGGAGGAGGCGTCGTAATGGCCATCGTCGGGACGCTCAAGACCTTCAAGGGCGGGCGCTACTTCCCCCGGCTGCAGGGGCTCCCCCGCGGGCCCCTCCGGGAGGGACCCGTGCCCCCGAGGGTGCACCTGCCCCTGCGCCAGGGGTTTGGGGAGGAGCCCGACCCCCTCGTGGAGGTGGGTCAGCGGGTACGGACGGGCGAGGTGCTCGCCCGCTCCGACGAGAAGATCTCCACCCCTGTGCTCGCCTCCCTCACGGGCACCGTGGTGCGCGTGGAGGAGGGGGTCCACCCCCTCGATGGGGAGCCCACGACCGTGATCACCCTGGAGGCCGATCCCGAGCCCTACCGGGACGACTGGGCCCCCCTCGACGTCCCCCGGGGGAACTTCGAGCGCTGGGGGCCGGAGGAGCTGGGGCGCATCCTCTACGAAGCGGGGGTCACGGCCTTGGGGAAGTGGGGCTTTCCCACCCCCTTCCGCACCGCCCCGGCGGAGCCCTCCGCGATAAGAGCCCTCCTCGTCAACGCCGTGGAGGCCGAGCCCTACCTTCGGGGCGATCGGGCCCTGCTCTTCGAGGAGTTCGAGAAGTTCGTCACGGGCCTCAAGATCCTCAAGAGCGCGCTGGGCAACATCGAGGTGCACGTCGGCTTGGGGTATGACCTGCCCCACGTGCTCGAGGAGCTGGAGGCCCGGATGGAGTACCACGACTGGCTCTACCTCCATCCCCTGCTCCCCAAGTACCCCCAGGGCGAGGACGAAGTGCTCATTAAGACGATCCTCAACGAGGAGGTGCCCGCGGGCCGACCGCCGACGGATCTGGGCGTCGTCGTCTGCGACGTCCAGCTCGTGGTGGCGGCCTACGAGGCCGTGGTCGAGGCCCGCCCGATGGTCGATCGGGTGGTCTCGATCGGGGGCTCGGCGATGGCGCAGCCCGTCAACGCCCGGGTGCGGCTGGGGACGCCCGTGGGGGACCTCCTGGAGCAATTCGGGAACCAGGGCCCCTCGCGGGTGATCGTGGGGGGGCCGCTGCGGGGCAGCTCCGTCACCGACGTGGACGCCCCCATCACCCGGGAGGCCCGGGCGCTCGTGGCCCTGGAGGAGCCCCGCTCCCCCTCCGTTACGACCCGATGGGGATTTCTCCCCGGGGCGGACTCCCACGTGCGGCTCCTGCCCCCCTTCGGGCGGGAGAAGCGGGCCACGACCGCCCTGGTGGGGGGGACGAAGCCCTGCATCCGCTGCGGCGACTGCGTGGACATCTGCCCGCAGAACCTCTTCCCCATCGAGCTGGCCGAGGCCGGGGAGCGCGGGGACCTCGAGCGGGCCGAAGAGCTGACGATCTTCGCCTGCATCGAGTGCGGGCTCTGCAGCTACATCTGCCCCTCCAAGATCGACCTGTTAGAGGGCATCCGGAAGGCGAAGCGCTGGATCCGCGAGGAGCGGCTGGAGGACTGACCCATGAGCGCGCCCGTACCCACCCCCACGGCGTCCCAGGAGACCCGGAGGCGCAGGATCGAGCTCCTCCCCGCCGGGGGCGGGGGGCGGTTCGCCGTGGCCCGGGCCCCCTACTTGCGCGACGGGGTCGGGGTCCGGGGGTACCTCGGGGCCTTCGCGCTGGCCTTGGTCCCCGCGGTCCTGGGGGCCGTGGCGCTCTTCGGGCTCCACGTGCTGGCCGTGATCGCCCTCTCCTACGCCGTGGGGCTCCTGATGCACTACGGGTTCTCCCGCCTGCAGCGCCGGCCCCGGCCCGACGAGGGGATTCTGCTTACGGCTATGCTCTTCGCCCTCGTGCTGCCCCCGAACCCGCCGTGGGCGCTGGTGGTGCTGGGAAGCGTCTTCGCGTTCCTGGCCCGCGAGATCTTCGGGGGGCTGGGACGCTACCCCTTCCAGCCCGCGCTCGTGGGGAAGGCCCTTCTCGTCATCCTCTTCCCCGCGGCCATGGCGCGCTTTTGGGAGCCGCTGGCGGGGGGCGCGGGGTTTGCGCAGTGGGCCCCCGCGGAGCCGGCCACGCAGACCCCCCTGACGGCCGTGCTCCAGGGCCAAGAGGTGCCCCTGGGGACGCTGTTGGGGGCGCAGCCCGGGCTGCTGGGCGGCGCGTTTGCGGGCCTGCTGCTCCTGGGCGGGGTTTGGCTCCTCTTTACCCGCGCCGTGGACTGGCGCATCCCGTTGGGGATGGTCCTCACCGCCTGGCTCGGGGGCGGGCTCCTCACGATGCTCTACCCGGAGGTGTTGGGGCCAAGCGGGCTCGTCCACCTGCTCTCGGGGGGGTTCCTGCTGGCCGCGTTCTGGCTGGCCGCGGACCCCGTAACGAGCCCGATGACCCCGCGGGGCAAGTGGCTCTTCGCCATCGCCGTTACCCTCCTGATCGTGATCCTCCGGGGGCTTATCCCCTGGCCGGAGGAAGCGATCGTCTTCGCCGTGCTGATGATGAACGCGCTGGTCCCCTGGCTCGATCGGGTCGCCGCCCCCCGGCCCTTCGGGAGTTCTGCAGGGGGACAGGGACAAGGAGGGAAGAAGGGATGAGCGCCCGCGTTCAAGACGCGCGAGCCCGTTGGCAGGAGGAGCAGAAGCAGACGCGGCGCATGGCGATCGCGCTGGGCGTCGCCGCGGGGATCGTCATCGGGGTGTACGCCTTCGCCCTGGAGATGAGCCCTTCGGAGGTCGCGCTCTCCCTGGTGCTGGGCGGGCTCGGCTGGGGGCTCCTCGGGGCGGCCTTCCATGCGCTTACCGAGCGCACCCGGCGGGAGCCCAACGGCTTGACGGCTTGGGCGCCCCACCCGTACGCCCCCCATCTCGTGCTCGGGTTTCTCGTTTTGGTGAGCTTTTATGGTCTGCTGCGGGTGCCAGGGATCGCGGCCCCCCTGGTGCTGGGAGCCGTGGCGTGGCTCGCCACCCGGGAGGTCCTCAAGCTCCGCGAGGTCTCCCGCCCCCGGACGTTCCTGGCGGTGCACGGCGAGGAGGGGACCGTGCCCGTCCCCCAGGGGGCCAACCTCCTCGAAGCGCTGGAGGGGGCGGGCTATCGGCTGCTCACCCAGTGCGGGCGCAAGGGCCAGTGCGCCACCTGCCGGGTGCGGGTCCGCGAGGGGGCACGGGAGTGGACCCAGAAGGAGCAGGGCGCCGCGCTCACCCCGCGCCAGAAGGGCGAGGGCTGGGTTCTGTCCTGCCAAGTGGCCGTGCACAACGACATGGAGATCGAGCTGTTTAAGCCCCTGGTGCTCCGCTGGCCGTCGTTTACGCCGGGGCAGCTCTCCGACGAGGCCCGGGCCCTGCGGCGGGCGCTCCCCGGGTTCCACTGCGAGGTCTGCGGGTATCGCTTGTGCGAAGAGTACGCCCAGGCCATCGCCGAGCGCCGGGAGCCCCTCACGCGCTGCCTGCCCGGCGGCGAGCCCGTCCGGCGACGCTTGGAGGAGATCGCCCAAGCGCTTGCGATCCCGGTGCGCCCCGCCGAGGAGGAGAAGGAAAAGAAGGGAACACCATCGAAAACGGGAACGGGAGCGGAGGACTGATCGAGCATGCCCAAGGTGATCATCCTCGGCCAGGAAGAGATCGAAGTCGAAGCCGGAGCCAACCTCCTTCGGGTGATCCAGCAGCACGGCTACGACCGGGCGCTCCCCGCCACCTGCGACGGGCGGTGCACCTGTGCCACCTGCACCGTGCGGGTGCTCAAGGGGGGCGACGAGGTCAAGCCCTGCGAAAAAGACCTCCTCAAGGACAAGATCGACAAGAACTGGCGGCTCTCCTGCCAGGTGCTCGTCGAGCAAGACATCGAGGTGGAGGTTCCGGGCTACGAGGTCGCCGAGGCGCTGGAGATCGAGCCGGGCCTTTTGGCCGACATCTTGGACTACTGCGCCGAGCACCTCCCCCTGGCGGAGGTCCGCTCCTCCCAGCGCATCACCCTCAAGCGCCTGCGGGATCTGCGGCGCCGGGTGCACGCCCTGGTCGAGGGCGGCGGCGACCCCCCGGACTTCGAGATCCTGCGCGACCTGCTCGTTTACCTCCTGGACCACGACCTGGTGAAGGAGATCCCCTCGCGCCACCCCTTCACGGAGCGCACCGTCGAGATGATGGTCCAGGTCTTCGAGAAGCGCATCCCGGCCCCCATCGAGGAGCGGGAGGAGATCCTCACCTACCCGTACTACCTCTACGTGGTCTTCACCCTCCTGTTCTTCCTGCTGGGGGGGCTTAGCATCTACGCGCTCTTCGTGGACGCGCCCCTGGAGCAGGCGGCCACCCCGACGTTCACCCCCAACCCGGAGAAGGCCCCGTGGTACTTCCTGGGGATTCAGGAGCTTTTGGCCATCTCGCCCAACTTGGGCGGGGTGCTCAACTCGATCGCCATCGGCGGGGTCATCCTGCCGGGGCTGGTGGTCTTCTTCTGGATGGCGATCCCCTACATCGAGAGCCGCCTCGAGTTCTGGCGCTCCGACAAATCAAAGCCGCCGGGACGGCGGCTGCGGGAGCGGCCCGTCACCGTCGCGCTCTTTACGCTAACGATCTTCTTGTTCGTGGCCCTCATCATCGTGGGGACCTACTTCCGCGGGCCGAACTGGGAGTTCGTCCTCCCCTGGCGCTAGCGCCCCGGAGAGGGGCTCGATGATCACCCGGCGGTTCTTCCCCCGGCCCTTGCTGTAGGTGCGCACGCGGGGGTCCTCCCCCAGGGCTTCGTGGATCGCCTTGCGCTCGTAGGGTTCCATGGGCTCGAGCTCCAGGGGCTCGCCCCGCCGCAGGGCCTCCGTGGCCCACTCCCGCGCCCGGCGCCGCAGCTCCTCCGCCCGGCGCTCCCTGCGCGAGTTGACGTCCAGGTGGACGTGCACGACCTCGCCCAGCCTGCGCCGGACGGCGATTTCGGCTAAATACCCCAAGGAGCGCAGCGTCGCCGCGTCGGCGTCCCGGAGGGCCTCGATGCCCCGAAGATCAATGTGGAACTCGCGCTCCGCCTCCTGGGTGAGGCGGACCTCGACGTGGGGCTCCTCCAAGGCCGCGACGAACCCGCGAAAGTACGCGAGCACCGCTTCCCTGCGCTCCTCTTGGGTGGCCATGGGTTAGTTAGTTCAGTTAGGATCGGGAGGGCTTCTTTTTATTCGTCTTCCTCTCGCCCGCGTCGTCGTCCCGGCCTTGGTCGCCGCTTGTGGCTTCGGCTTCGGGTTCAGCCTCGGCTTCGGCCTTCGCTCCCTCCGCGGCTGCCGCCTCCTTCTTCCGCTGGAGGTGGGCCAGCTCCCAGTTGATGAAGACCTGCTGGCCCACCTGGATGACGGTGGTCAGGAAGTAGTAGAGCCAAAGCCCCGCGGGGAAGTCCTTCAAGAATAAAACCATGAGCCCGATGGAGAAGAGCATCATGATCATGGGGTTCGGCCCCTGGGACTGGGAGGTGAGGGTCGGGGTGGTCTTCGTCTGGAGGATCATCGCCAGCGCCGTAAGCCCCACGATGATGTAGTACGGGTCCCTTAATGAAAGATCGTCCATCCAGAGGAAGCCGGGACTGAGGTGGATGGCCTCGGCGCTATACAAAATCGCCCGCCATAAGATAATCAGAATGGGGAACTGGATGAGCAGGGGGAGGCACCCGCCCAGGGGGTTTACGCCCTCCTCGCGGTAGAGCTCCATCAGCTTCTCCTGCAGGGCGCGGCGGTTCTCCCGGTCGCGTTTTAAGAGCTCCTCCTCGCTGAGATTGGGATGAAGCTCCCGGAGGCGCCGCAGGGTGGGATAGCGCTGCTGGAGCTTCTCCAGCTTGGGGCGCAGCTCGGCCATCTTGGCCATGGCGTGGAACTGCTGGCGGGTCAAGGGGAACAGCAGAATCCGGGTGATGAGCGTAAAGAGGATGATGGCGTAGCCGTAGTTGCCCGTGACCCGATAGAGCCAGTTTAATAGTTCGACCACGGCGATGACGAGCTGGGAGAACAACCCGGGCGGGGCCAGCTGCCCCAGGCCCTCCTCGGCCAGAAGGGTGTACTTCGCGCGCCCCGCGTAGAGCGTGAACGCCCACCGCCGGCTTTCCCGGGGCTGAAGGAGTTGGGGGAGCTCCAGGCCCCAAAGCGCCCGCTCCCCGTCGAGGGCACGTCGCGCAGGCTTAAGATCCAAAGTCCCGTCCCGCGGTTTGAGGAAGAAGGCGAGCCCCCCGCTCACGAAGCCCAGGCCCCCAAAGTCGGGGGCGTCCAGCGGCTCCGTGCTCACCTCCCCGCCGTAGAGGAAGCGGATCTGGGCGTCGGGGTCCGGGGAGCGGCCCACCCCGCGGCCCAGCACCCACAGGGCGGAATCGAGGGGAAGGGGCGCGTCCGTGGGGTTCTGAATTTCGAGCTGCACCCCCAGGGTGTAGACGCCCTCCTCGGCGATCGTGTACGTCTTGATCGCCCGCAGCCCCGAGGGCAGCTCCCCCTCGAACCGCAGCCGGACCTCGCTCCCGCGGCGCTCCACGGTGACCTCGTAGGGGATCTCCCGGTCTGAAACGGCGCCCTCGAGGAGGAGTTGAAAGGGGAAGAGGGCGTCCTGGACGTAGACCCGCTCCCGGCGCGGCCCCTCGGGCGTGGGGACGGAGCGCGTCTCCGCGTCAGGGACGAGCTCGGCGGGGAAGATCCCCGCGGGCGCGAAGTACAGATAAACGCTCTTTAAGACCCCCCCGCGGTTTCCGAAGACGTACTCCGCCAGCTTTGGGCGCACCAAGATCTCCTCCTCGTCCCCGCGGGCGGAGCGCTCGAGGTACGGGAGGGGCTCCCGGGCACCGTCGTTGTCCTGGGCCAGCGCGGTGGGGGACGCCCCCCCCAGGAGGGCGGAGAGGATCGCCAGAGAGACCAGGTAAGAGAAAGGGGCAGGAAGGGACCCCCATCGGGATCGCCTGCACGTGGACGCGTCGATTGCAATCATCGTCTATATCGGCAAAAGCCGGCCGGAGAAGCCCTCCTTCACGGATCGGGCTCAGTCTACTTAAGCCCTTTGGGAATTGCAACTTCGACCCCTCCGGGGCTATCATTGGGCGTGTTCACCGGCATCGTCCAGGCACTGGGAGAGGTACGCGCCCGCGAGAGGGGGTCGCTGGCCGTCTACGCGCCTTCCCTCGCAGGGGAGCTCGCGGTGGGCGGGAGCGTGGCCGTAAACGGGGTCTGTCTTACCGCCGTCGCCGTGGACCCGGGGGCGGGAACGTTTCGGGCCGATCTCAGCCCCGAGACCCTCCGCCGCACCGCCCTGGGGGACCTTCAAGAGGGCGATCGGGTGAACCTCGAGCTGCCGCTGCGCGCCGGGGAGTTCCTGGGGGGCCACTGGGTGCAGGGCCACGTGGACACCGTGGGGGAGGTCGTCGCGGTGGAGCCCCAACCCGACGGCTCGTACCTCTTTACGTTCCAAGTTGATCTGCAGTACGATCCCTGGATCGTGGAGAAGGGCTCTATCGCCGTAGACGGGATCAGCCTTACGCCCTTCGACGTGCGGGAGGGGCGCTTCTCCGTGGCGGTGATCCCGCACACGTACCACCACACCACCTTGAAGTCCCGCGGGCCGGGTGCTAGAGTGAACGTGGAGTTTGATATCCTCGCAAAATACGTAGCCAAGCAGCTTTCATGGGTGCGGAGGGGGGCATAACGCATGGGAATGCGAACGGGTCGTGGACTCAACACCATCGAGGAAGCGATGGCGGCCATCCGCCGGGGGGAGATGGTCATCGTCGTCGACGACGAGGACCGCGAGAACGAGGGGGACTTGGTGCTGGCGGCCGAGAAGGTCACCCCGGAGAAGATCAACTTCATGGCCAAGCACGCCCGGGGCTTGATCTGCGTCCCCATGACGGAGGAGCGGCTGCAGGAGCTGGGGCTCACCCTCATGGTCCCCAGCGATCCGCACGAGAACGGCTGCGCGTTCACCGTCTCCGTGGACGCCAAGCTCGGGATCAGCACGGGGATCTCCGCCCACGATCGGGCGCACACGATTAAAACCCTCATCGACCCGGCAACGAAACCCGAGGATCTGGTAAAGCCGGGCCACGTCTTCCCGCTGCGGGCCCGCCCCGGGGGGGTGCTCCAGCGGGCGGGGCACACGGAGGCCAGCGTTGACCTGGTGCGGCTGGCGGGCCTCTACCCAGCGGCGGTGATCTGCGAGATCATGAACGAGGACGGGACGATGGCCCGCCTCCCCGAACTCCAGGAGTTCGCCGAGAGGTTCGGGCTGGTGATCATCAGCATCGCGGACCTCATCAAGTACCGCCTCCAGCGGGAGACGCTGGTCGAGCGGGTGGCCGCGGCGCGGCTGCCGACCCGCTTCGGGGAGTTCGAGATCCACGCCTACCGCAGCCGCATCGACGGCAAGGAGCACATCGCCCTCGTCAAGGGGGAGGTCGCGGGCCGGGAGAACGTCCTGGTGCGGGTCCACTCCGAGTGCCTGACGGGCGACGTGTTCGGGAGCCTGAAGTGCGACTGCGGCGAGCAGGTCGAGGTCGCGCTCCGGCGCATCCAGGAGGAGGGCCTGGGGGTCTTTCTGTACTTAAGGCAGGAGGGCCGCGGGATCGGCTTGGGAAACAAGATCAAAGCCTATCACCTCCAGGACGAGGGGCTCGACACCGTCGAGGCGAACCACCGCCTGGGCTTCCCGGCCGATCTTAGGGAGTACGGCCTGGGGGCCCAGATTTTAAGGGATTTGGGGCTCACTACGATCCGCATCCTCACCAACAACCCGAAGAAGATCGTCGGGCTGGAGAGCTACGGGCTGCGGATCGTGGACCAGATCCCGCTGACCGTGCCGCCCAACGAGCACAACTATCGCTACCTGAGGGCCAAGTACGAGAAGCTGGGCCACAAGCTGGAGGACCTCTTCCGCCCTGAGCCCGCCTCCAACGTCAACGCCAACGCCAACGTCAACGCCAACATCAACGTCAACGCCAACGCCGAGCCGGCGGACCCCCTGCCCGTGGACGCGGACGGGCACCACGATGGGGCGAACGATTGAGGGCGAGCTCTCCGCTCGAGGGCTGAAGATCGCCGTGGTGGTGAGCCGCTTCAACCGCGGCATCACGGAGAAGCTCTTGGAGGGGGCGCTCGACCGCCTGCGGCGCCTGGGCTTGAACGAGGACCACCTAGACGTGGTGTGGGTCCCCGGGGCCTTCGAGCTCCCCCAGGCCGTAAGGGCCCTCATGCGGACGGGGAAGTACGACGGCATCCTGCCCCTGGGGTGCGTGATCCGCGGCGAGACGCCCCACTTCGAGTACGTCTGCCAGGCCGTCACCCAGGGGCTCACGCGTTTGGCCCTGGAAGGCGACGTGCCCTTGGTGTACGGCATCCTCACCGTGGACACCCCGGAGCAGGCGTGGCAGCGAGCGGGGCTTAAGGGGAACAAGGGGGCCGAGGCGGCCGAGGCGCTCGTGGAGCTCGTTCGGGTCCTCCAAGCCCTCGATTGATCCTCCCTTAAGGGGGCTTACGCCCGGTCCGATGCAGGGACGAAGCGCGTCCTCCCCGTTTCGGGAAAAGACCCTGAACCCCCGAGAGGGCGTCGTCCTTTACACGGCGCTTCCCCCCCCGCGGGGGCGCCCGAGGGGCGATCTGAAGATCTCCGTGGAGAGCGTCCTACGGCTTCTGGAGGAAGCCCCTGTGGACGCGGTCCACATCCCCGAGGTTCGGGAGGAGGCCGACCGCCCGGGGGGGCGCCCGATCCCGTTCACCCCCAAGGTCGAGCCGCGGGTCTTCGGCCGCCTCCTCCAACAGAGCGCTTGCGGGCGCTTTGAAGTTGTCATCAGCCGCCGGGTCGTCTACACCCATTGGGCCAACCAACGGCGCTGGCTCCTCCGAACCCGGCGGGAGTACGGCATCCGCAACCTCCTGCTGGTGGGCGGGGAATCGAGCCGGACGCGCTACCCGGGCCCCCCCGTGGTCCAAGCCGCCGAGCGCATCCGCCGGGAGCTTCCCGCCGAGGGAGCGGACTACTTCTTGGGGGGGATCGCCATCCCCACCCGGCCGGGAGAGGCCGATCGCCTCGTCGCCAAGGCCCAAAGCGGCATCGAGTTCTTCACCAGCCAGATCCTCTACGAGGCGGAGGGCATAAAGGAGCTCCTCCGGGCGTACGATCGCCGCTGCCGGGAGCTGGGGACGAAGCCCCGCAGGGTCTTCTTGAGCTTCGCGCCCATCTCCGGCGAGCGCGATTTGGAGTTCCTCCGGTGGATGGGGGTGCACATC
>JALUUA010000033.1 GCA_027021605.1 Candidatus Bipolaricaulota bacterium
CTTGCTTTTGCTCTTGCTCTTGTGCTTTATCTGCAGCGTCGGGCTACTGGCCGCTGCGCTGGCGGTAGCGGCGGGCCTGGCGCGGGTCGACCCGCTTCATCCGCTCCAGCAGGTCCTTGGTGTTGGGGCGCTCCACGTCCGGGGTGCGCGGCCCATCCTCCTGGGGGCGGGTGAGCGGCTCCTGGGGCGCCGGTCGGGTCGTGCGCTCGGGCATCGGGGGTCACCTCCTCGATCTCGCCTCTTCGCTCAAGTGCCGAACCCATTCTACCACATCCTGCAAGGAGGCGTCCGGGGGGAGCCCGCTCCCGTCGATCGCGCCGTCCACACAGCCCCTAAGGTCCAGCTCCACCGTTCGGCGGCCCTGCTTTACGGAGATGTGCCCCCAGCTTGCGGCGGACACCTCGAAGCGCCGCAGGCAGAGCCCTCGGACGAAGGCCCGGGTGTCCGGCGGCGGGAGCTGTCGGGCCCGCTCGATCTCCTTCTCCTTGAGGATGCGCTTCATCGCCCCCTCGGTCTGCAGGGCCCAGAAGAGCCCCCGGCGCGGGTCGAGGCTGTGGTACTCCAGCTCCAAGCTCTGCAGGAGCTCGAGGGGGGCCGTCTCCCATTCGAGCCCCTCGGCCTCGAGGAACGCCTCAAAGAGCGCCCGTTTGGCCGCCCAGTCCAAGCGATCGCTCAGCTTCTCGGGGTTCCCCTCGAGGTCATCGAGCGTGCGGGCCCACTCGCGCAGCACCCAGTCCGTCTCCAGATCCCGGCCCTTGAACCGCTCCTCGGCGGCCCGAAGGTAGGCCCGCTGGACGTCCACGGCGGGGATCGTCTTGCCCTCTTGAGTTTCGACGACCCATCCCCCCCCGCCCCCGGCGTTGCATGCCAAGGACTTTATGGTGGTAATGGGGTCTTTCAGCTCGATGGGGGGCTCGTAGCCGTGCTCGAGGAGGCCGAGCACGAGCGCGGTGGTCCCCACCTTGAGGGCCGCGGCGTACTCGCTGAGGAGCGCGTCGCCGCAGATGACGTGGAGCCGGCGCCAGCGTCGGGGGTCGGCGTGCGGCTCGTCCCGGGTGTTGATCAGGGGCCGCCGGTGGAGGGTGTCGACGCTGGCCAGCTCGTCGAAGAACTCCGCCCGCTGCGCGAGCTGATACACGTTGCTGCTCTCGGGAGGGCCCGTCTCCCGGCCCACCTTCCCCGCGCCCGCGTACAGGATCCGGGTGACCAAGAAGGGGAGGAGCCCGGCCATCAGCCGCTCGAAGGGGAGGTCCCTTCGGACTAAATAATTCTCGTGGCAGCCGTAGCTCATCCCGTGGTAGTCGCTGTTGTTCTTGTAGACGGCCACCGAGCGTCCGGTCTGCTCGTAGTAGCGGCACGCCGCGGCCCAGACGATCCGCTCCCCGGCCCGGTCGTGGGCCAGCAAATCCCATAAAGAGCGACACTCCGGCGTGCTGTACTCGGGGTGGCCGTGGTCGTGGTAGAAGCGCGCCCCGTTCTTGAGGAGACGGTCCACGTGGTCCTCGCGGGGGGAACGGGGTTCGGGGGCCTTGACGAGTTGCCGCTCGATCTCCTCGTCCTTCGGGTGGGTCGTAAGCCGCGGGGCGCGGAATCCCCGTAGGTCTTGGAGGGGGCTCTCGCCGCGGTAGTCCCAGACGGCCGAGGAGGCGATCGTTTGGACGAGCCTGCGGGCTTCCGCTGTGAGTTCCCCCACGGAGACGCCCTCGACGTAGAGGCCGTACTCCGTCTCGAGGCCCAAGAGGCGGTCCATGGGGGTTAGACGACGGACTCCGCGGCGGGATAGCGGCGGTCGCCCTCGCGGATGGGGCGGACTTCCACGACGTCCTCGGGGTCGTAGTCGAGGAGCTTGAGCCAGTCCTCGAGGTAGTCCGTCTTGGGGAAGATCTCGTTCTCTTTATACTCTTGGCGAATGGCCTCGAAGAGGTCGTCGGGGCCGATGCCCTCCTCGTCCGTGCCGCGGTCGATGCAGCGCTGGATGGCATATTCTTTCGCGCGCTCGACCGCGCTCATGATGAGCGCCCCGCTGACCAGATCGCTCCAGTAGAGGGTCTCGCGGCGGCCGCTCCTAAGATGCACCTCGAGGAAGGCCGTCTCGGGGCTCCTTCGGAAGAGGTAGTCGGTGGCCTCTTGGACGAGGGCCTCGCGGGCCTTCTCCCAGCGCCCGTCGTGGCGCTTGATCCACTCCGGATCGAGGGGCACGCCCTTGCGGAGGTAGATGCGGAAGATCTCGGCGGACGCCCGGCGGTCGGGCCGGGAGACCTTCACCTTGCGGTCGATCCGCTCGGGGCGGAGCAGCGCGGGGTCGATGTAGTCGGGCCGGTTCGAGGTGAGCATCACCACCACGTTCTCCAGCTCCACGAGCCCGTCCATCTCCGCAGCGAACTGGGGCACGACGGTGTTGGCGATGTTGAGGTGGCGGCCGCTGCTGCGCACCCGGAGCAGGGCGTCGGCCTCGTCGATGAAGATGAAGACCAAGTTCCCCTCCTTGGCGCGCTCGCGGGCGGCGGCGAAGATCTCGCGCACCATCCGCTCCGTCTCCCCGAGCCACATGTTGAGGAGCTGCGGACCGTTGATGAGCATGAAGCACTCGCGCACGTCCCGGCCCGTCCTCTCCCGGTAGGACTTCGTGAGGTTATAGGCCGTGGCCTTGGCGATGAGGGTGTTGTGGGTGACGATCCCGCCGAAGCCCGCGATGAAGGTGTGGGTGTCGGCGACCGTAAGATCATAGACGTAGCCGCGATAGGGCCGACGACGGATCGCGACCACCCGGTCCCAGAGGACGTCGGAGTCCGCCAGCGCTCGCAGCGCGGCCAGGGCGGGGTTCGGGCTCCGCTCGGCCGTCGGGAGCGGGAGCTGAGCTAGAATCGCCTGGAGCTTCCGGCGGCTGAGGGTCTTCGTCCCCTCGTAGTTGTGCTTGGTGCGGTAGAACTCCGTCTTGCTGACCCCTAGGGCCTCCCGCGCCCGGGCCAGGAGACGCTGGATGTTGGGCACCACGTCGACGTTGGTGGGGCCGGGCTCACGGGCCGTCCAGCGGGCCAGGAGGGCGCGCTTGCGGGGGTGGAGAAAGCCGACCTGCGCCTCAAAGGCCCGCAGCGTCTCCACGCCGCTGAGGTAGAGGCGGTAGTAGAGATGATCCCGGCCCGGGACGCGCTTTTCGCGCAGCCGGGCCACGATCCCGAAGCGCAGCAGCAGGTAGGCCAGCTGGTTGGCGAACTCCCGACTGGCGGTGCTCAGCTCGATCTCCGGGACGTCGCGCCGCACGGTGGCCTCCGCCTCGAAGACCGCGCGCAGGAAGGCGGCCACCACCCCGTTGGGGGAGCGCAGGATCGCCTCGGGCACCCGCGTCGAGCGGGAGGTCGTCAGCTCGAAGTCGAACGCCTGCTTGAGCCACCGCACCAGGGAGGTGGAGGAGAGCACGAGACGCGTCACCCCGGGGGAGGTGTCGGGGCGTTCGAGGGGCTCGACCCCGAAGCGGTCGCGGGCGACGGTGGCCACCCGGGCGACGAGCTGCGGATCGGAGTTGTGGAAGCTGGCCCCGCCCGCCGGGCGGCTCCCCTCGCTGAGCAGCAACCCGAAGAACTCGGCCAGCTCGGGGTCGAGCGCGGCGGGCGTGCGCACCGGGCGGGTGTGCGGGTGCCAGGGGGAGATCCACTGGACCCACCCCTCGGGGAGCCGCCGGAAGCCGGTCTCGCTCCCCGGCGCAGGGGGGACGGGGGCCTCCCGCTCCAGGGGGAGACGCCGCGGGACGGCCACGTAGTCCCCCACGTGCAGCGCCCGCGCCGGGACCTT
>JALUUA010000034.1 GCA_027021605.1 Candidatus Bipolaricaulota bacterium
AGGAAGAGGAAGAAGGAGAGGATCATGGCCCAACTGAGAGCGCTGTGGGTAGGCATCGGGCTTGCCCTATTGGCCGGTGGGCTGGCGGGCTGCTCCCTGCTGGGGCTCTCCCCGCCCCCCGGGCCGACCGCGCGGACGACGCTTACCCCCCAAGATCTCGTCGGCGAGTGGGCGGAGTGGGACGAGGGCGGTGCGACGGGCCTCGTCTACACCTTCCGGGCCGACGGGACGGTGACGGTCGTCGACCTCGTGGTGGACCCCAACGAGGTGCTCCTGCAGGGGAGCTTCGCGGTGGCGCCCGGCGGGGGCACGGTGACGGTGGAGTTCACCGAGCCCACCCTGGGGCTCTCGCTGGGGGAGACGACCTGGACCGTACTGTCCGTCACGAGGGAGGAGCTGCGCTTTCGCCTCCCGGACGGGCGGGAGATCACCCTAAAGCGCCTGCGCTAGCCTACCACCTTGGGGTAGACGTCGAGCGCGGAATGACGGAATGACGGGAGGGCCCATCGAGCTGCGATTCGAGGGCGGCACGATCGCCCTCCGCGCTTCCCCCTCGAGCGAAGAGGGCAAGGAAGCCCTGCCGAAAGCCCTCACGGTCCAGCCCTGGGTGAAGTGGGACTCCCGCTCCCGCTGCTTTCGGGTTTTGGCCTTCCGCTACCGCGAGCTCCTTGAGATCTTGCGGGAAGAGGGGAGCCCGGTGGACGATCGCGTCCTGCAGCCCCTGCCCTTTGCCTGGGCCGCCCCTTCCCACGGGGACCCCGCGGAGGCGCTCGGGATTACACTCAGACCCTACCAACGCGAGGCGCTGGAGCGCTGGCTCCGGGACGGCGGGGGACGGGGCGCCGTGGAGCTGCCCACCGGCGCGGGCAAGACGTTCCTCGCCCTGGGGGCGATCGCCTATCTTCGCTGTGCGACGTTCGTCGTGGTCCCCACCCTCGACTTGGTGGACCAGTGGAAGCGGGCCCTTGCGCCCTTCGAGGGGCAGGGAATCCCCATCGGGGAGTTGACGGGCCGCGAGAAGCGCCTCGAGCCGATCACCGTGGCCACCTACGACTCCGCTTACGTTCACGCCGACCGCGTCGGAAATCGATTCCCCCTCATCGTCTTTGACGAGGTGCACCACCTCCCCGCGCCCGGGTATCGCCACATCGCGGAGTTCTTCGCCTCGCCCTATCGCCTGGGGCTTACGGCCACCTACGAGCGCGAGGACCGGCTCCACGAGGATCTGGCCGAGCTTCTCGGGGGCGTCGTCTTCGAGGTGAGCGCGGATGAGCTCACGGGCGAATACTTAGCTCCCTACGTCCTGGAGCGCCTGTACGTGGAGCTCACCCCCGAGGAGCGGGCCGCCTACGAGCGCGAGTACGGCATTTTTCGCAAATATTTGAAGAAGCACCGCATTCGCATCACGCGGCCCCAGGACTTCGAGAAGTTTGTCTACCGCAGCGGGGCCGACCCCGAGGCTTGGCGCGCGGTCCGCGCCCGCCACCGGGCCGTCCAGATCGCCTTCAACGCCCGACAGAAGAGGGAGGAACTCCGAAGGCTCTTATTGCGCCACCGGGAGGATCGGGTGATCGTCTTCACCCGCTTTAACGACCTGGTGTACGAGATCTCGGAGGAGTTCTTCCTCCCCTGCATCACGTACAAGACGGGGCGGGAGGAGCGCGCCGAGGTTCTCGAGGGCTTTCGCCGGGGCGAGTACCGGGCGATCGCCAGCTCCCAGGTGCTCGACGAGGGGGTGGACGTCCCCGAGGCGAACGTGGGGATTCTCTTAAGCGGCACGGGCAGCTCGCGGGAGTTCGTCCAGCGCCTGGGGAGGCTGCTGCGGCCTCGGGAGGGTAAGCGCGCTATACTCTACGAGATCATCGCCCGCGGGACGGGGGAGGAGCGGACCGCCTCCCGCCGCCGCAAGAAGCTCCGCTCGTCCAAGGGCTAAGCTCGATGCTCACCAAAGAGCTTCTCGCCGCCCGGAGATATCGGGGCAAGATCTACCCCCGGTTCGTCGACCCCCGCTCTTCCCAAAACCTCGAGATCGCCGAGCGGGTCCTCGCCGCGTTTCGGGAGGGGCTCGGGGCCACCCGGGAGGAGCTCCGGGAGCGCTTGGAGCAGCTGGAGGACCACAAGACGTTCAAGCTCGTGCGGGGGTTGGCGCAGCTGCTCGAGCGCCGCTGCCTCTTTGAGCCCCGGGCGCCCGTCGAGCCCCGGGAGCTGCGCAGGTGGCTCTTCCGGCGCGGCGTGGTGCTCACCCCGGAGGAGCGCCGGGCGCGCCTCGAGGAGGCCGCCCGGGCGTTTGGGTGCTCCGTCGAGGAGCTGGAGCGGGCGTTCTGGGCCGACCGCGAGGAGAATCACGTTCTAAGGGGCTTTCTGCCCCGCTTTGTCCCCCGGGACGCGGCGCCTACCCCCACGCCCACGCCCGGTCTTTCAGAGGAGCCCGAGGCCCTCCTGCAGCAGTACAACCTCTCGCTGGCACAAACGCTGCTCTTCGACGCCCTAGAACTGAAGTTTGAAGTTTCCGAGCGCTATCAGCCGATCTTCCGCGCGGTGAAGCGCTTGGGGCTCATGTACGAGGCCGTCGAGGAGGTGCCGGGTCGGGTGCGCGTGCGGGTGGACGGTCCCGCCTCGCTCTTTAAGGAGACGACCAAATACGGGACGGCGCTGGCCAAGCTCCTCCCCGCCCTCCTAAGCGCCCGCGAGTTCCGCCTGGAGGCGCTCATCAAGGACGGTAAGCGAAAGCTCACCTTCGAGCTGGACGCCTCCAAGAGATCCCTCTTTCCGGAGCTTTCGGATGGGGAGCCCGAGGAGGAGCGGTTCGACAGCGCGGTGGAGGCCGACTTCTACCGCCGGATTCGGGCGGTGATGCGCGATTGGCGGGTGCTTAGGGAGCCGGCGATCCTCAAGGCCGGTCCCCACGTGTTCATCCCCGACTTCGGGTTCGAGCGGCGGGACTCGCGGTGCTATCTGGAGATCGTGGGCTTCTGGACGCCCGAATATCTGCAGAAAAAGCTCCAGAAGCTGCGGGAGGCCCGCCCCGAGGAGCCCCTCCTTCTGGCCGTGGACCGCAATTTGCGCTGCACCGAGGACGAGCTTCGGGCCACGGGCCACGAGTTCTTTCTCTACGAGAAGCGCCTCCCCCTGGAGCCCATCGTCCGGCGGCTCCTCACAATTGCCGAACAGCAGGCGGAGCGCGACCGGGAGCGGCTGCGGGCGGAGCCCTTGGCGCTGGATCTCCAAGGGGATCGCATCCCCCTGGAGGGGCTGGCAGGGCGGCACGAGGTGGACATCGAGGCCCTGCGCGAACACCTCGAGCGGCGCTTGGCCGCGGGGGACCTCCCGGGCTACCGGCTCGTGAGCGATGCGCTCGTCTCCGAGAGGGCGCTGGCCCGCCTGAAGGCGGAGCTGGACGCCCTCGCCGCGCGCACGACGGAGGAGGGCTTGGGGTGGGAGGAAGTAGAGCCCGTCCTACGCCGCTATGGGTTGGGGGAGTCCGCCCTGGAGGCCGTGGGATACGGGATCGAGCGGGCGAGCCTCTTGGAGGCGCGGGTCGTTCGCCGGGCGTGAGCTTTGCTCACGCCCCCCTCACAGGGAGTCGGGCCATTGACTCCGCACGTACTCCCGGATCTGCTGGGGGCTGGGAAGGTCGCGCACGAGGTCCCCGTTCTCTAAAAAGAGCACGAGCTTGGGCTCCATCTCGGTGCCGCAGCGGGGGCACGGAACATTTTGCTCGGCGAGCAGGGTGACCTTTCGGTAGCCGCACTCGGGGCAGAGGTGGAGCTGCTTGGCCCCGGATGCCTTCCCGCGCTTGGCCACGGGCTCGCCGTCGATCTCCACGATGTCGAGCCCGAAGTCCACGGCCCTCGCGGCGCTGATGGCCGTCCCGATCCCGTAGGCGTCCGCCACCTCGTTGAGCACGGGGAGGTCGTCCTCCGTAAGCCCCCCGGACAAGAAGATCTTTACGTCGGAGTAGCCGTGCAGGTCCAGCTCCCAGCGTACTTCTTTTGCGATGGCCAGAAGATCCCCGCGCCGGGAGGCGGCGGTGTCGAGCCGCACCGCGTAGATGCTGCCCTCTAACAGCTCGGCACACTCCAGGGCCTCGAACTTCTCGTCGCCGAAGGTGTCCACCAGCGCCACCCTCTC